>JAXJRI010000069.1:0-10639 GCA_036310685.1 Lachnospiraceae bacterium
TACCCCAGCATCCCTGTAGTTACATAATAACAAACAATTGTTCGAAAATCAAGATGCAATAGTAATTAAATACACAGCGTTATGAATAAAGATATAGTGTTGATTGGTGAATATATATGAAGGGGAGGGGAATTTTCATCAATGGAGATCATTGACCAGAAGATTGAGTATTATAAGAAGAAGATAGAGGCTTGTACCAGCATGACGAATCTGCTGCTTGCCATGGCTTCATGGCAGTCTTTTGAAGAGTCACAAGCGCTGACGCCAGAACAGAAGAAACCGGTGGAGGATGCTTACATTAAGGCAGAGCAGAGTCTGATCGGTAACGTGAAGGGAAGCATCTGGTAAGAATCTGAGGAGAGATTAAGACCAGAAGTAACTGTCAGACTTAAGCAGGCGACTTGTTGGAGGGGAAGATGAGCGGAACAAAAGAGAGAATGGCAGAAGTATTTAAAGAGCTCGTATGTAGAAAGTCGTTTCACAAGATCACGATTCGCGATATCACTAAGGAATGTCAGATGACTCGTGAGAACTTCTATTATCATTTTCGGGATAAATATGATATCCTCGGCTGGATTTTTGAGCATGAGATTGTTGACAACCTGCCAGACGAGAGTGTAGATTTTGAAAAATGGATTGGCTGCATGGTCCGTCTGGTCCTGAAGGATTATAAATTCTATCATAAGGTGCTTAAGGACTTGGAATATCGTCAGGCAAGATATTATCTCTACCCAATCTTTGAAAAGAGGATTCGCCTCTGGGTGAGAGAACTTTTTGATGATTCGATTTGGACGATGAGAGAAGAGAAGGAGAACTTCACGACTCAGTTCTTCACGAACGCATTTGCTGGGTATTGCCTTAACTATGTGATCGATCATGAAGAGTGTAATTATAAGTTAGTGGAGAGAAACCTTCAGTTCCTCTTCCATCAGTTCCTTAATTATGCAGAAGATGAGATGCCCAAGACAGCGGCTTTCTCTAATTTCTAGCAGATAGAGAAATTGTACTTGTCAAATGGATAGTGCCGTTGTATGATAAGGGCGAAATGTCCGATAACTTCCAAATATTGGAAGACGGACATCGATAATTAGTAGAATCTAGGTAAAAAAGCTGGTCCCACATGAGGAGCATGTGGGGCTATTTGTTTAAGGAGAACATATCCATGAATTTGAACTTAACTGAGATTAGAGTGAATAAATGTGAGTATCGTAACGAGATTACTTCTTATGCTAAGTTGAACCTTAACGTCAACATGACCAATCAGATCCGCCTTCCTAAGAAGCTGGAGGCTGACAGCGTGGGAGCAGTTATCACTAAGATCATGGTGGGATCGCCTCTGGAGCCATTCTATCTGTTTATCGAGCAGGTATCACATTATAAAGACTCTAACCCGGAGCAGGGATTTGTTCAAGACAGTGAGGAACTTATGAGTATGTACAAGACCATCTGTATTCCAATCGCCATCGATAAGGCGGAGGAGACCATTCAGAATCTCTGTAAGACATACCATATTCCGGAAATTAAGATTCAGAAGAAAGCCTGAAGGTCTTAAGTGACTTTCGATGGATTCTTCTAACAAAAGTGCGAGGGATGGAATGCAAAAATTATTGCGCTTGATAAAAAAATATGACCATGCATTTCTTCTGCTATATGGTCCTATTTATATGTATTGTTTTAAATATCTTGAGTACCGACAGGTGTCTCATCTCCATATCATCAATGGTACTTTGGACAATTACATTCCTTTTATTGAGATTTTTGTAGTGCCATATCTGTTATGGTTTCTCTACCTGTTTGTGTACCAGGTATACCTCTTCTTTGCGGACAAGGAGATCTTCGTGAAGACGATGCTGATTGAGATTGTGGGCATGACCATATTTCTGTTAGTGTCCTGGCTTTATCCTAACGGGCTCACTCTACGCCCGGACCACTTTGCCAGAGATAACATCTTTACTCAGCTGCTCACGATCCTTTATCGGATCGATACTCCGACCAACGTACTGCCGAGTATTCATGTCTTCAACACGATGGCAGTCTTCTTTGGCATCAACCGCAGCAAGAAGATGGACAAGGTAAAAGTTATGCGCTGGATTGGGGATGTTATGACCGTGCTGATAATCCTCTCAACCATGTTTATCAAACAGCACAGTATCCTCGATGTCGTGACAGCGTTTATCTTAGTGTGGATCTGCTATGCATTTGCTTATGAGCATGCATGGGAGAACATCAAGAATTATTTCTCCAGTGGTTCCCAGTCACAGTGTGTCAAGAACCAGGAGAAAGTATGAGAGGACTCTAATAATATGAGAGGATTTTAAAAGTAAGAATAAGTAGAAGGGAAGACGGCAGCATTGCGTAAGATTATTTTCATAGGAAGAAGTGAATCAGGCAAGACGACGCTCACGCAGGCTATGAAGGGGAAGAAGATCGTCTATCACAAGACACAGTACATCAACCATTATGATGTCATCATCGACACACCAGGCGAGTACGCAGAGACCAAGCAGCTCGCCGGTTCCCTGGCAGTCTACAGCGCCGAAGCCGACGTGGTTGGGCTCTTGATGAGTGCAACCGAGCCCTTCTCGCTATACCCGCCAAACTGCACCGCACAGAGCAACCGAGAGGTAGTCGGCATCGTGACCAAATGTGACCACTGGGCTGGAGATCCAGAACAGGCGGCAGAATGGTTAAGACTGGCTGGCTGCAAAAAGATCTTCTTCACCTCCTCCTTCACGGGAGAAGGCATCGCAGAGATCATCTCCTACCTGAAGGAAGAACACGAGACCCTTCCATGGGAGACCGTAAAAGCCCAATACGACAAACTGGGCTATGGCGATGGCAGCAGCGATGACCAGATGAATATCAACGGTGTCGTAGTCTGAGCGTCATTGGGGATAGCTATCGAAAACTTTAAGTTGATTTTTATATTAAAGTATAGTAGAATAACTTAGTCGTAGATTGGATGCGCTTCCTTGGCTCAGCTGGTAGAGCAACGCATTCGTAATGCGTAGGTCGGCGGTTCAAATCCGCCAGGAAGCTGACGTGAGGCCACTGTATACTGTCAAGTGCGGTATATAGTGGTCTTTTTCGATGTAGGATACATAGATTTGCATAAGAATAAAGGAGCAATATGGGACGTTACTATATTAGATTGAAAAAGGGAGAGGGAAGAAGCCTGAAGAAGGGTGGACCTTGGGTTTATGATAATGAGATTGATGCGCTTGTAGAGGTAGATACAGAGCGGGTCATCGATCAGAATTCCGGTTCTAACCGTAAGAAGAAGAGGAGGAATCCGGTGGAGGTTGATCAGCCTTGGTTCCCAGGGGAAGATTTTCAGAACGGTCAGATCGTGGAAGTTCGTGACTATGACGGCTACCGTATGGGCCTTGGCTATATCAACATGAATTCTACGATTCAGGTTCGCATGCTCTCTCTGAATCCGGATGCGGTCATCGACCGTGATTTCCTCATGATGAGGGTCAGGGATGCCTGGAATTATCGCAAGGCCTGTGTGGATACTTCCTCCTGCCGACTGATCTTCGGAGAGGCTGATTATCTGCCGGGTATGGTGGTAGATAAGTTTGAGGATGTCCTTGTTGTGCAGAGTCTGGCTCTGGGAATCGACCGCCTGAAGGATACCATCATCGATTGTCTTAAGGAGGTTCTTTCCGAGGATGGAATCCAGGTACGAGGAGTCTTTGAGCGTAGTGATGTCAAGGTCCGCAAGCAGGAGGGGATGCCTCTTTATAAGGGATTCATCGGAGATGAGTTTGACCCTCAGGTTATGATCACTGAGAATGGGGTTAAGTACATGGTTGACGTGGAGAATGGTCAGAAGACTGGTTTTTTCTTAGATCAGAAGTATAACCGTCTGGCTATGCAGAAGTTCTGCAAGGATGCGGATGTCTTAGACCTCTTTACTCACACAGGTTCTTTTGCTCTCAATGCCGGGGTGGCAGGGGCCAAGAGCGTACTTGGTGTGGATGCTTCTGACACAGCGATTTGGATGGCAGAAAAGAATGCCAAATTGAACGGAATCGAGGACCGCGTGAGATTCCAGTGTGCCGATATCTTTGACCTGCTGCCAGAGCTGGATGCTTCTGGGAAGCAGTTCGATGTGGTCATTTTAGACCCGCCAGCCCTCACCAAGTCCCGCAATTCCGTAAAAAATGCGGAGAAGGGTTATCGTGAGCTGAATCGTCGTGCCATCAAGTTAGTGAAGGACGGAGGCTTCTTCGCCAGCTGTTCCTGCTCACATTTTATGACGCCAGATCTATTTGCTAAGGTCATTCATCAGGCGGCCGATTCTGTTCACAGAAGACTCAGACAGATTGAGTTCCGCACGCAGGCTCCGGATCATCCGATCATGTGGGGAGCAGACGAATCCTACTATTTGAAATTCTACATTTTCCAGGTGATGGAAGATAAGTAATGCGCTATAATAAGAAGTAGTTATCAGGATAATCTCGATTGCAAAGGACGGGTGACATATGAGAAGGTTACAGAAGAGTATCGTAATTCTGTCTGCTCTGATTTTAGCAGGGGGGATGGGAATGCCAGGTCAGGTTCAGGCAGCGAAGACAGAAGGTCAGAAGGCTGTGACAGTCCAAAAGACTTCTAAGAGCAGAAAGGCCAGACGGAAGAGATCCAGCAAGCGGATTCGTCTTTCCAAGAAGAAAGTGGTACTGTATACAGGTGATAAGGCTATTCTTAAGGTCAAGGGGACCAAGAAGAAGGTTCGCTATCTAAGTAAGAACAAGGCTGTTGCCACGGTTACCAAAAAAGGCGTGATCAAGGGCCGTAATGTCGGAAGAACGACAATTATCGCCAAGGTTGCGAGTAGGAAGCTCCGCTGCAAGGTGGTAGTGAAGAGGATGCCTTCTCCGGCAGAGTACATTGCCCGTACCAAGCAGTATCTATTGAAAAGTGGACTTAAGGGTGACCATAATGACCGCTATATGATGGCCACTTATCAGAAAGAGGATGGAAGTTCTTATGTGGTCACCATCGAGAGCACTCTTCAGGCGGACGGTAATCTAGGAGACCTGCTTCTTACCTACAGCGACAGCAACGGATACCTCTCTGCTAAGTACTGTATGCCTCAGACTCCATACGTTCCAATGGAATACCAAGGCAGCGTGGCAGGCGGCAGCGGAAAGGCAGTCGGCGTGGTTCGGGCAGACCAGATCAGCCCTAAGAGTTACCTTAGAATGGCCTTTAGCACCCAGGCTGGAAGACCGGATTTTAGCCAGTTAGCTAACCAGCAGAATGCGTCTCTTAAGGAGGCTATGGCTGGATGGGACCAGCTTTTAGAAGCCCATGTCTCGTTCGGAATTCGTCAGCTTGGTTTTAGAAATTGGGAATAATCTAACGGTTGACAAGGAATTTGGTTAGGTAGTATACTTTCCATGATGTGCGCGGAGCGCGCACTTGTCAGAGAAGCATACTCTGATAGTAGTTAATAAGGGACATTAGATATTATCGAGGATAAAAGGAGATTAATCGATGTTAGAGAAGATGAAGGAGATCATTGCTGAGCAGTTAGGCGTAGAGGAAGATGAGATTGATTTGGAAACTTCCTTTAAAGAAGATCTTGGTGCAGATTCACTGGATTTGTTCGAACTGACAATGGCTCTTGAGGAGGAATACGATATCGAGATTCCTACAGAGGAACTGGAGAAGATTGAGAAAGTTGGAGATGTTATCAACTATCTTAAGACAAAGGGAATCGAGGAGTAATCTTCATAGCAAGCTAAGTATCAGCAGGCGTCTGAGTGAAATGCTTAGATGCCTGTTTTAGTGTACTATGTCCTGAAAATGGATGGAAAAATCCACTCATTCGTACTATAATTTAACTATTCAGCGGTGTATGCTGAATCATTCATGGTTAGATAGATATTAAGATTCTTATGAAGTGATATAGATAGAAAGGAGATTCCAAATGGCAACAGATATTGGAATTGATCTGGGTACTGCTAGTATCCTGGTATATGTTAAGGGGAAGGGCGTTGTCTTAAAAGAACCTTCCGTTGTCGCATTCGACGTTGATACAAGAAAGATCAAGGCGATTGGCGAGGAAGCTAGATTAATGATTGGAAGAACTCCAGGCAATATCGTGGCAGTTCGTCCGTTAAGACAGGGTGTCATCTCTGATTACTCTGTTACAGAGAAGATGTTAAAATATTTCGTACATAAGGCAGTCGGCAAGAGCCTGTTCGGCCGCAAGCCTAGAATCTCAGTCTGTGTACCAAGTGGAGTTACAGAGGTTGAGAAGAAAGCCGTTGAGGATGCTACATACGCAGCAGGTGCCCGTGACGTTAAGATCATTGAGGAGCCGGTAGCAGCAGCCATCGGAGCAGGGATCGATATCGCGAAGCCATGCGGAAACATGATCGTTGATATCGGAGGTGGGACTTCTGACATTGCCGTCATTTCCTTAGGTGGAACTGTTGTATCCACATCCATCAAGGTTGCAGGCGATGACTTTGATGAGGCGATCGTTCGTTACATGAGAAAGAAGCACAACCTTCTGATTGGTGATCGTACCGCTGAGGATATCAAGATTCAGGTAGGAAGTGCTTATGTTCGTGCAGAGGAAGCTTCCATGGAAGTTCGTGGACGTAACCTGGTTACCGGTCTTCCTAAGACGGTTACCGTAACCAGCGAGGAGACTAGAGAAGCATTAAGAGAGTCTACCGCACAGATTGTGGAGGCTGTTCACAGTGTACTTGAGAGAACTCCACCAGAACTTGCCGCAGACATTTCTGACCGTGGTATCGTTCTTACCGGCGGCGGATCTATGCTTCAGGGATTAGAGCAGCTGATCGAGGAGAAGACAGGAATCACAACGATGACTGCCGATGACCCTATGACAGCAGTAGCAATTGGAACAGGACAGTATATCGAATATCTTGGTGGTAGATAATATGGCACATCTAGAAGGATATGTCAGTCATATCCGTTATCACAATGACGATAATGGCTACACCGTACTAGAATTAGAGACAACCCACGGGGACGAGATCCTCGTGGGTACTTTTCATTATATCTCTGAGGGAGAGTACGTGGATGCGGAGGTCGAGTTCGTCAATCACCCGGTGCACGGCCCCCAATATAAGGTGATCAGATGTCAGATCAAGGTGCCGGAGGATAAGCAGGCTATGGAGCGGTATCTGGCTTCGGGCGCCATCAAGGGCATCGGAGCATCTCTGGCTAAGAGGATTATCAAGAAGTTCAAGGGCGATACCTTTGAGGTTATCGGCAAGGAGCCGGAGCGACTGGCTGAGGTTAAGGGGATTTCTCTCAAAAAAGCGATGGATATCGCCGTCCAGTTTCAGGAGAAGCAGGACCTAAGACAGGCCATGATGTTCCTCTCTCAGTACGGGATTTCCAACAACATGGCGGTCCGTATTTATGAGAATTATGGGGACGATATGTATGAGATTCTGGAGAAGGATCCTTACAAGCTTGCAGAGGATATTCACGGGATTGGCTTCCGTCTGGCGGATTCCATCGCAGCCAAAGCGGGCATCGCGGCGGATTCCTCTTACCGAATCAATGCGGGAATCCTTTATGTCCTTCAGCAGGCAGTGCTGGCAGGTCACGTCTATCTTCCTTCGGATATCCTCTGTCGGGATACCGCCCAGGTGCTTGGAGTGTCGGCAGATTATGTGGAGGACCACCTTATGGAGCTGGTTCTTTCTAAGAAGATCATGATTCGGACAGAGGGGGACAAGGAGCAGGTCTACCTGTCCATGTATTACTTTATGGAGATGAATACGGCCAAGATGCTCCTGGACCTCTATGTGCATTTCCCAACAGAAGAGGAGGAGATGCAGGAGATTCTAGCAGAGCTTTCTCAGGATCAGGAGATCACACTGGATGAGAAGCAGACAGAAGCAGTTGCCACTGCCCTGCAGGAAGGTATCATGATTCTGACTGGTGGACCAGGTACCGGAAAGACCACCACCATCAACATGATCATTCAGTGCTTTGAGGCGCAGGAGAAGGACATCGTTCTGGCTGCCCCGACAGGTCGTGCTGCCAAGAGGATGACGGAGGCGACTGGTTACGAGGCGAAGACCATCCACCGTCTGTTAGAGATATCCGGCGGAGTGGACGACGACGCTCCGACTCATTTTGAAAGAAATGAAGGGAATCCGATTGAGGGGGATGTGATTATCGTGGATGAGATGTCCATGGTAGACCTCAACCTCATGTATGCTCTCTTAAAAGCCATTGTACCCGGAACCCGACTCATCCTGGTTGGAGATGCCAACCAGCTTCCAAGTGTTGGTCCTGGCAATATCTTAAAGGATATCATCGAGTCTAAGGTCTTCCCTGTTGTGAGCCTGACCAAGATATACCGTCAGGAAGAGAATAGCCAGATTATCACCAATGCTCATAAGATTAATCAGGGACAGGAGATCGCCTTGGGCAATCAGAGTAAGGATTTCTTCTTCTTTGAGCGAGGAGAACTGAAGAAGGTGATCGGAGCTTTGATTTATCTGATCAGAGAACGACTGCCTGGTTATGTTGGCGTGGATCCTTTTGACATTCAGGTGCTGACCCCGATGCGTAAGGGAGATCTGGGAGTGGTTCACCTCAACCAGGTGATTCAATATTATTTAAACCCTGCTTCCCCGAAAAAGCAGGAGAGGGAAGTGCATGACGGAGTCTTCCGCGAGGGTGACAAGGTCATGCAGATCCGCAATAATTATAAGGCAGAGTGGAGGATTAAGAATCGAAAAGGTTTTACTATCGAGGAAGGCCTGGGAGTCTTCAACGGAGATCTGGGAATTATCAAGCAGATCAATCCTCACACAGAGCGAATCACCGTGGTCTTCGACGAAAACCGGGAAGTAGAATATGCATTTTCTAATTTGGATGAGTTGGAACTCGCTTACGCCATCACCATCCACAAGTCTCAGGGATCTGAGTATCCGGCAGTGATTATTCCACTGCTCGCCGGACCTCGGATTCTTTGCAACCGTAATCTGCTCTACACCGCTGTCACCAGAGCGCAGCGGTGCGTGGTCATTATCGGCAGGAGCCAGATGGTCAACCAGATGATCCACAATGAGACTGAGCAGAAGAGGTATACAGGACTGAAGGGTTGTCTGACGGATGGCACCCAGCTGCTGATGCCCGAGGAGGAAGCTTAGTCTCTGGAGACACCAATGCAGATCGTATAGATGAATACATTACTTACACCACCTCTGAGGAGAACACGAGAGCAGGCCTCCATGGTGGCTCCAGTCGTGTAGATGTCATCGATTAGGAGGACATGCCGAAGTCTAGGCGCCAGATGTTGATACTTTGGATTCAGGCAGAAAGCCTTCTCCAAATTGTTGAGACGGGCCTGGGCAGTGAACTTCTTCTGAGGCAGGGTGTTGACGGTTCGAAGTAGCATATCAGGATAATATGGGAGGTTAAGACTTAAGGCAAGGTACTGACAGATCAGACCAGCCTGGTTGTAGCCTCTCATCCTCTTCTTTATCTTATGAATGGGGACGGGTACGATGGCATCAATCTGCCAGGACCGTAGGACATTAGCGTGGTGGCGGAGAACCAAGTCCGCAAAGAAATCCGCGATGATTCGGTCGTTCTTGTACTTTAGTCT
Organism: Lachnospiraceae bacterium; assembly: GCA_036310685.1. Lineage (GTDB taxonomy): Bacteria > Bacillota > Clostridia > Lachnospirales > Lachnospiraceae > Anaerobutyricum. The sequence goes on from JAXJRI010000069.1 coordinate 9,623, forward strand.
CATCATGGCTGGCTTACTTACTTCATTATATAAAAGAAGAGACCTGCCGCGACGGAAGGATTTGGGGAAAATGCGGCAGTCAAAGCAGAGTTCCTGCTCTGCCCGCCCAATCGGCTTCCCACAATGATAGCAGACCGGCCCGTAGATAAAAGGAAGCTTGGCAAGACAAGCCTCGTGAACAAAGTCTCCATAAGGAAGAATCTTATGGCAGACAGGACAGTGGGTCGGAAAAAGAATGGGTAGAATATGATGGCGGCAAAAGATTGCCACCCTTTTGACATGACTTCTTAGGTAGCTTAATGAATATCCCTGACGTGCGGATGACCTATCTGACGGCCGTCTTACTGGGACCGGCATGTCACGCCTTTCCAGTAGAGCCAAAACCACCACGGTCCTCATGGTCTAGGGTAGCAGTCTCCTCAAACTGTATGGTAGGCTGGTGCTCCATGATACGGAACTGGCAGATGCGGTCATTGGTGTGGATGACAGTGTCCCTTACCGCAAGCGCAGGCATAAACCACTGGTCATTATCGCCACAGTAGCTCTCGTCGATCACGCCCATGTGGTTGGTCTGGATGATACCAAAGTTCTTAAAAGTCGAACTTCTCGGCACGACATGCGCCTCATAACCCTTTGGAAGCTCCATAGCGATTCCCAGAGGAATCAGACGGAACTCACCCTTCTTTAAAGTGACATCTTCTGCGGCTCTTAAGTCGATCCAGTCAGACTTGCCGTCAATATAAGTAAGCTTATCAATCGCATCAGTGAAATACTTGATTCGAATCGTCTGCATCAGTTAAACTCCCTTCGTGTATTCGTATAATGATTGCGAGAATCATGGATATATAGTATGACGTGGGCGTGTCAAAGATGACTACGGAATATTCCGTCGCTATGCGACTCCCACATTCCTGCCCTTCATTCGCATTATCGTGGTGCTGATCACCACTTCATGCTCATGAAGGGGCGTGTCTACAGGAGAACAGCCACTGGCGGTTCTCCTGCATGCTTGGCAAA
>JAXJRI010000070.1:0-2078 GCA_036310685.1 Lachnospiraceae bacterium
CTATCATATCCAAGGCATCTTTGCAATTAGCCTTAGTATAAAACTTCTCCATATTAGTCAGGAAATCTAAAGCTGCTTTTGTAACATTTCTTGGGTCCTTACCACGCTCTTCAATCATGATCTGTTTCTCATCATAGCGAGCTGCCTGCTTGTAATTCTTCAGGGCGGTCAGCTGCTCCAGGGAATCAAAACTTTCTCTCGGAAGAGAAGTCAGATAGACGATAAAGTAGTGGAGGAAGGAAATGTCCTCCCCTAAAATGCCGAGTGGCGAGAATGGATTCAGATCCATCATTCGGAACTCGATATGGTCGATGCCGCCCTCCTTTAGGTGCTGCAGGGAATTGGATCCAGCTGGCTTTAGGCGAATCGGATAATAGAGCTCTGCTGCCTGCTGAAGCTTACCGCAGTCCACATATTTCTCGATGCTTCGAACATAGTCTCCCGGAGTATCAAAGGAGAAGATCGGATTGAAATCATTCCAGTAGCCGATCTCACTGCATCTAGGAGAGCCATACTTAATCGGAGCATCCTCTCCTAATTTGGTATCATCAAAATAAGAACCGTCCATCAGAGATGATGCAGCAAAAAGATAAACCAGAAGCCAGCTGTACTTGACCGATTTCTTGGCAAGTTCCAGATAAAGTCCGTCCTTTAATTCCTGAGTGTTGTAGTCATCCCCGCTCCGTAAGCCTTCTCGTAAAAGATTCTCACCGAAAGAGAAATTAAAATGAATTCCAGAGAAAGTCATCTTCTTGCGGCCGTATTTCTTAGAAAGGTAATTTCGGTAGAGGGTCTTCTCTGCCTTTTCTCCAAAGTACTGAGCAATCGGAATATCTTCCTCATTCTTAATATAAGCAGGACTAGAGAAAGGCCAGAGATACTCTCTGCCAGTCGGAAGCTCATATATAGTCTCCACTGCCTTACAGTGAAGATCATTTAACTCCGCTAGACAGTCATCGATCGTATCATGAACTCCTGTGATCAGCTCAATCTGATTCTCACAGAAATCCCTATCAATCTTTGGATTATCAAATGGATGCTTTGTGTGTGTCATGTTTCCGTTGCCATCGACACGAAGGCTCTCCTTCTCCAATCCAAAATGTCCCTCCAACATGCCTTCCCTGACATGAGAACTCTCAAAATTAAGACCCAAAGTAACTACCTCCTTCTCCTGCTAATCTCATTATTAGTTTATCTGTCTTGTTTATCTATCGTAATCAATTAAGTCCTTAACAACCTCGCCGCCGATGATCAGTCCCACCACAGAAGGAACAAATGCATTGCTTCCTGGGATGGCTCTTCTGGCTGTGCAGGTTCTCTGCGTACCGGGAGGACAGATACAATGCTGACGACAGCTGTTCTCCTGATCCATCAATGGAGTGAGCGGCTTTTCTTTTGAATAGACTACTTTTAACTTCTTGATTCCGCGCTTCTTTAACTCACGTCTCATAACGCGAGCCAGCGGACAGATACTAGTCTTATAAATATCAGCAACCTCAAACTGGGTCGGATCCATCTTATTGCCCGCACCCATGGAACTGATAATCGGAACCCCATACTTATCAGCCTGCATAACAAGCTCAATCTTCCCTGTCACGGTATCAATGGCATCAATCACATAGTCATACTGAGCGAAATCGAACTGATCCGCAGTCTCCGGTGTAAAAAAAGTCTTGTAAGTATTGACCACAATATCCGGATTAATCTGCAGGCACCTCTCCTTAGCAACATCGACTTTGTACTTGCCGACAGTAGAACGGAGGGCAAGAATCTGCCGATTCAGATTGGTAAGGCAGACCCTGTCATCATCAATCAGATCGATTGTCCCTACTCCACTTCTAGCTAAAGCCTCCACAGCATATCCACCGACTCCGCCGACACCAAAGACTGCTACTTTAGACTCAGCAAGTTTATGCATATTATCTTGTCCAATTAATAAAGTTGTCCTGGAAAACTGATTTAACATTATTACCTCTATTCATTCTCAATTATAGTTCATCGCTGTGTATTTAATTACTATTGCATCTTGATTTTCGAACAATTGTTTGTTATTATGTAACTACAGGGATGCTGGGGTA
>JAXJRI010000071.1:0-3142 GCA_036310685.1 Lachnospiraceae bacterium
AATATGTAGTCTGAGTCATATCAGATAGTGGGTGATGGCTCACCCAGGTCGGCGAATTCCGGTCAAATGTTATAATATGCACTATTATTATATAACACAGCCATTAGTTTAAAGTAGGGGGAAGAGTAAGGATGAATCGTTGGAGAGACTATTATGAACCGAAGAGTGATTTCACTGCAGAATATCTAAAAGTTTTGGGTGTGGAGAAGAAGGAGCCATCAAGAGCATATCTGAATCAGCTGATTCTGGCACATCAATCCAAGATTCCAATTTCCAATCTATCTGCAGTAGACGATGAGGAGGCGTCCTCTCTAAGACTGGATGATATCTATCGTAAAGTCTTAGTTGAGAGACGCGGAGGCAATGGCTTTGAGCTTAATAGCATTTTCTCCTCACTGTTAGAGAAGCTGGGATTTACTACCTGGCTCAGTCCCTGTAGGAATCTTAAGTCGACAAGTCCTTATCCGGAACCAATCTCTCATTGCTGTGTTATCGTTAATCTGACAGATGACCAGTTTCAGAAGACAGAATCGGGTAGTGAGCAGAAGGATCAGCAAGGTCAGAAGGCTGAAATGTCCGATGGAACCTTTGGAACTTCTGGCGGAAGTATGGGAGTAGGACTGGACTTTGACTTTTTGGGAACCTTAAGCCTGGAGGGAGATTTCGGCCATAAGATGTATGTCGATGTTGGATATCCACATGCGCCGGCGGGCGCCCTTGAGATAAAAGCCGGGGAAGAGCAGAAGATCATTATCCGAGGAGAGAAAAGTCAGGTTGTGATTGGTGAGGATGAAGGGAAGGAAGTTTCCGAGGAGCATGCCGGAAGTGATCTTATCGAAAAGTTCCAGTTTGAGGACAGCAACCGCTTTTCCTCCGACAATATCATGGACGATGTGGAGCAGCTTGGCTGGTATACTCTGATACATAAACATCCGTCTAATCCGCTCCTAGACCGATCTGTTCTCCTGGTATCTAAGATCCCATGTTTTGTCACTGACTTTATCGGACCGGATCAACTTGTGACAGAGATGTACAAGGGACAGCCTGACAAGAGAAAGGCAGCCATTCGCACCGGGGAAGGCTACAAAGAGCTGGCTGGGGATGAGATTACCATTCAGGAATCAGGAATGACTTCAAAGATTAAGATTATGCCGGAGCGATTCCATGATATGATGAAACTCCATTTTGGAATTGAAAAATAGCAAAGTGGACAGCCACTGGTGGTCCGCCTTGCATGCATGATAAATAATAAAATTGCCTGTCTATGGGAATACTCATAAACAGGCAATTTTGTTATTTCTTTAATGCGATCGCTTCCTTCTTGTCGAAGCGGGTCAGGTGATACTTACGGATTGTTCTTCTGAGCATAGCTCCATAGTAACCTCCAGTACAATATCCGCCTCGCTGAATGATACTGATCTGTCTGCTGTAGCTCTTTGTCTTCTTCAAACCACGGTATCTTTTTACGTTGCTTAAATATGCAGAATGATCCGCTACGCAGAGAGCGATGCTCTTGTAAGCGCGGAAGCGGGAACCTCTTCTGCTCACAGATCTTCCCTTCCATGTGGAACCCTTCCAACGGTTACCGGAAAGGTTAGTTTTCATTCCAAACAGATTGTTGCCCTGGACTGAGAGTCTAGAACGACCCCATCCGCTTTCCACGATAGCCTGAGCTAAAGTAACGGAGGCAAGGACACCAGTCTTCTGATAATCGGCCTGAGCGATTGGGCCCATGACTTTGATAAACTTCTTTGTGGACATACGTTTTAAATGTTTGCCACGGATTCGGTTATAGTAAGCGTTTGTTGCAGGGTCTTTGGATAGAGTGACGGTTGCAGCATTCACAGTGGCAGTGTTTGCAAGCATACAGATGGAAAGAATGACTCCGGCGGTACGCTTGATTGTTCTTTTCATGTTCATAACTCTGATTCTCCCTTTAATAAAACTTCAATGATAATCTGTAAAATTTAAATATAAATTTCAATTGTTACAATTATGTTAACATTATCAAGAAAGAAATGCAACACTTATGCAATATTTACCTATAAATTTGTAATAAATTGCGTTATAATAGGCGGGTGATGGTCAGGAGTATAGAGAATTGTACAAATATGAGAATATTTCCTGAGCCAAAAAGAGAAATAAAGCAAGAGAAAAGGAAGATTATTAAGATGAGAATAGAGAAAAATAATAAGAAGGGAAGATGGATTGCGGCTGCCGCACTGACTCTGGCAGGCTTATCCTTAGCGGTGGTTCCAGGGAAAGCTGTAAAGGCGGCGACACCATGGGTTGTCAGTGCGTCCCACAGAGGCGGCTCTGCCGATCGCCATGCGATAGAAAGGGCATTGGATCGTTACGGAAAGGTTGTTCTGAAGTCAGGACAGACCTATCGCCTCGATGCTTCTATTCATTTACACAGCAATCAGACCATTGTGGCGACAGGAGCTAAAATTTATGGAAATCACTGTATTGCAAGAAATGTACCAGAGCAGGCAAAACACAATCGCAGATATTCCTCCATCAAGAATGTGACAATTATCGGTGGAACCTGGCTGCCAAAGGCAAAAAGAGGGTATCCGGGAAGAAGCGTTTTTATCCTCGCTCATGCTAAGAATCTGCACTTTGAGAATATGACAATTCGCGCGAATTATTCTGGTCATGCGATTGAGTTAGTCGCATGCAAGAATGCCGTCGTTCAGGGATGCAATATCAAGGGTGTCGGACGTTCCAGCTCCAGTAGTCCGGAGGAGATGGTACAGATTGATCTCGCGGGAAGAAGCACTGCACCATTCCTGCCAGGATACCTGCAGAACGGAGTGACCTGCCACAACATTTATGTCCTTAATAACTATATTAAGGGAAATCGTGCAGTCTGTGCCAACTTTGCAAAGACCCAGTCAAGATTCCGTCATCGTAAGCATCATAACATCGTTGTGAAGGGCAATACTTTAATTGGAAAGAATCAAGGTCTGGTTATCTACAACACCAAGCACAAGGTTCTGAAGGACAACAAGATTAAGAATCGTGGCAAGACAGCCAAGGCATTAGTCAGAAGCTTCTAGAAGGTTACAGTTCATGCATGATATTAATACAGGTAGTTCAAACTATTTTTCACTGACTTCCATCTGAGCCTACGCTCCGC
>JAXJRI010000072.1:0-14758 GCA_036310685.1 Lachnospiraceae bacterium
AAAAAAAGGGGGGTAATGCTCTTTTTATTTGCAAAACCCCTTGAAATAAAGCTTAACAGTTGATTTTTAAGAGAAAATATAGGTAGTATTTGACACTACCGACTATATTACGGTAGAAGGGATATGAAAAATTATGTGGCTTGCATTTGCTTTTGGATCTGCCCTTTTTGCAGGTCTGACTTCAATCTTAGCCAAGTGCGGAATCAAGGATACAGATTCCAATGTCGCGACAGCCATTCGAACGGTCGTGGTCTTACTCTTCTCCTGGGTGATGGTATTCGTTGTGGGTTCCGCTGGGCAGATTACTTCCATCAGTGGAAAGACACTGTTATTCTTAGTGCTCTCAGGATTTGCGACGGGAGCTTCCTGGCTATGCTATTTCCGTGCACTTCAGCTTGGAAATATCAACAAGGTTGTTCCGATTGATAAGTCCAGCACGATCATGACAATTGTTTTGGCATTTCTTCTCTTAGGGGAGCCGATCAGCCTGACAAAGGGTATCGGAGTGGTTCTGATTGCCATCGGTACTTTCATGATGATTGAGAAAAAAGATGTCAGCAATCATGAAGAAGGGAAAGGGTGGTTCCTCTTCGCTCTCGGATCTGCGATCTTCGCCAGCATGCAGGCAATCTTAGGAAAGGTTGGTATCACAGGAGTAGAGTCCAACTTAGGAACTGCCATCCGAACCATCGTCGTCTTAGTTATGGCTTGGGTGATGGTCGGTGTTACTGGTAAGATAAAGGAAGTTAAAGAGGTTCCGAAGAATGAGTTGATCTTTATCATCCTCTCAGGCTTTGCTACCGGAGGATCCTGGCTCTGCTACTATAAGGCTTTGCATGAAGGTCCAGCCAGCATTGTCGTTCCGATTGATAAGTTAAGTATTTTGGTTACCATCGCATTCTCCTATATCGTATTCCATGAGAAGCTGTCTAAAAAGTCTGCGGGAGGTTTAGCAGCAATCGTTGCCGGAACCTTGGTAATGCTGTTTTAATGGAAAAAGGCAAAAGAGGTGAAATTATCCCCCTTGAAAAGCAGTCGTGTTCGTACTAAAATATCTGACTACCAGGAGAGGAGGAGAGAAGAATGATCGCTACAATTATCATGATGATCATCTTACTGAAATTAACAGGATGGTTCTTACGAGTCTGCGGAAGACTGGCAGGATGTATCCTCAGTTTTCTCGGATTTCTGTTCTTAGGGGGACTGGCTGTGACCGCATTTAGTCTCGCAGTGGTCGCATTTCCAATCATCCTCGTGATCGGAATCATCACAATACTCTTTTATGCATTTGTTTAATCTAAATTAGGATCTTAGATGCTTATATAACGAGAGAAGATGTCGCCTTGGTGGCGGCATCTTCTTGTCAATGGATATTTCTCCAAGGTGATATTATGCTATGCTAAGAACTACCACTCCCATGCGGTGCATGGCCCCTATGGACGTGGTATTCTGCGTTAGTTGATAGAGACATTGTTTTAAGGAAGGGGAGTCATCGTGTCAGACAAACAGAATGAGAAAGTGTCCGCTATCCAGGCACAGGAACTTTATACTTCTATGATTGGAAAACTGAACCAGGCGGGTCTTAAGTCAGAGTGGAAGATCAATCCCAGTCTGCGTTTTTCCAATAGCTTCACCTTTGCGGGGCAGTGCCGGTATCAGAGAGAGACTCACACCTGTCTGATCTCCCTTTCTAAGAACTTCATGGAGAATGAACAGGCTGTCAAGGATACTTTAGCACATGAACTTGTACACACCATGCATAACTGCCGCAATCACGGCAGGAATTTTCACGTCTACGCACGTAAGATTGAAAAGATTCTTGGTGATGTAGAGATTCAGGTCAGAGCATCTCAGGAGGACATGGATATGGAGGCCCTCAAGAGAAGGGCTAAGTATCTGGTGAGGTGTCAGTCATGTGGTCACGAATGGTACCGACAGAGAAGGTCAAAGTTGATACTCCATCCGGAACGATATCACTGCGGCTGCGGAGGAAGACTGGATGTTTTTCTATTGAGATAGATTTTTTATACCAATAGAGAATGATCGATACAGAAAGACTGGTATTCATTTTTTACGACAGGACAATAGAATCGTTTAAACAATACGATATGGCAGGGCAATAGAATCATTCAAACAATACGAAAGGCGCATCGAGTGAAACGATGCGCCTTTTTTGAAGGGGATAATGATGATTATCTATATTGTATGATTATTTTGCAAGTCCGCTTTCTTCTGGGCTAAGCTTCTTCTTTAAGAGAGAAAGAATAATAGCTCCGACTACAGATCCTGCTAATAATGCTACAAACCACATTGGACCATGTCCGATAACTGCGATAACCCAAAGTCCACCATGAGGAGCTGGAGAAGTACAGCCGAATGCTGCACTCATTCCACCAGCGATAGCGGAACCTACGATACAGGAAGGGATAACTTTGAGTGGGTCAGCAGCTGCGTAAGGGATAGCACCCTCAGAAATGAAGGAAAGTCCCATGATGTAGTTAACAATACCGGCTTTACGGTCTGCTGCAGTCCAGCGATTCTTAAAGAATGTTGTGGAAAGAGCGATTACGATTGGAGGTACCATACCACCGACCATAACGGAAGCCATGATTGTGTTACCAACAACTGTCTTCTCCGCAAGCATTGCAGTACCGAATACGTAAGCAGCCTTGTTGAATGGGCCACCCATATCGATAGACATCATACCACCGACGATAGCTCCGAGAAGTACAAGGTTAGCAGTTCCAAGTCCATTTAAGAAGTTGGACATTGCAGTGTTGATTGCTGCGAAAATAGGGTTTACGAGGAACATGATCAGACCGATTAAGAAGATACCAATTAACGGATACAGAAGTACTGGTTTGATACCCTCGAGGGAATCTGGAAGTTTATCACACGCTTTCTCTAACCACTTGGTGATGTAACCACCGACGAAACCTGCGAACAGAGCACCGAGGAAACCACCACCGATTAAAGTGTATTTATCAGGATTAGCGGACATTAACCATGCGAAGGAGTAGCCGGCACTTGCCAGGGAACCACCGACGAAACCAACAGCAAGACCTGGACGGTCTGCGATGGACATAGCGATAAATCCAGCTAAGATTGGAAGCATAAATCCGAATGCAGAGTTACCAACCTGATTGAAGAAATGAGCGATTGGTGTGGAAGAACCATAGCTTGCAGTTCCCATACCAGCCTGATCAAGCAGGAAGGAGATAGCCATTAAGATACCACCGCCAACGACGAATGGAAGCATATGAGATACACCATTCATCAGGTGTTTGTAAACTACATGTGCTCCGCTCTCTGACTCCTCAGATGCAGCAGCAGGAGCAGCAGATCCATCCAGCACAGGAGCTTCATTGTTCATGATCTTATTGATCAGAACCTCAGGCTCACTGATACCCTTGGATACAGAACACTGATATACCTGCTTACCAGCGAAACGAGCAAGGTCAACCTTCTTATCAGCTGCGATGATGATACCCTTTGCATGAGCGATCTCATCAGAAGTAAGAATATTCTTAGCTCCGACAGATCCCTGTGTCTCAGCCTTTAAGGTAAGACCCATCTCTTTAGCTTTCTTCTCAAGGTTCTCAGCTGCCATGTAAGTATGAGCGATACCAGTAGGACATGCTGTGATAGCCAGTACATCTGGATACTGGGAAGCGGCAGCAGCCTCTTTTGCAGCCTCAGCTTTCTTATCCTCAGCAACCGCATGCTCTTTCTCAGCATCATCGACAACCTGTAAGAACTCCTCAACAGATTTTGCAGCTCTTAAGTTTGTTGGGAAGTTGTCATCCATCAGCATGGTTGCCAGACGGCTCAGAACCTCCAGATGGATGTTATCCTCTGTGTTAGGAGCAGCAATCATAAAGAACAGATTCGAAGGCTCTCCGTCAGGTGCATCATAGTCAACACCTTCTGGAACTGTCATAGCGACAAGGCCAGCCTGCTTTACAGCATCTGTCTTCGCATGCGGGATAGCGATTCCAGCTCCCATAGCTGTTGTTCCGCCCTCTTCACGAGCGTAAATAGCTTTCTTATAAGTATCTTTGTCTGAAATATTTCCAGACTTCACCTGAAGCTCGACCATCTGCTCGATAACTTCATCTTTTGTTTTTGCTGTAGAACCAAGACATACGCCTTCCGGTTTCAGCAAATCTGTGATTTTCATACCTTCATACCTCCTAGATATGAGTTGCCGTTTCGGGGGACTTAAAGAAACGGTAATTATAGGTTACTTTATCTATTGCCCAAGATGGGTTAAAGCGTCTTGAGTAATGCTTCAACCTCAGGTCTTGTTGCCAGATCAGGAGAAAATGCACTGGCGGATCCGGTGCAGAGGCCCATCTTGAAAGCCTTCTCGTAATCGCCATCATGCTCCATATATCCTGTCAGGAAGCCAGCAACCATAGAGTCGCCTGCGCCGACAGAATTAACTACGGTGCCCTTAGGAGCTGGGCTCTTTAAGACATCGCCTTTCTCAGAAATGAAGACTGCACCCTCTCCAGCCATGGAGATTAAGACATTCCTTGCGCCCTCTTCCTGAAGTTTCTTCGCATAAGGGATAACCTCGTCCTGTGTGCGAAGGGTTACGCCATAAATCTCACCAAGTTCATGATTGTTTGGCTTGATTAAGAATGGATGATATTTTAAAACATTGACTAAAAGGTCATTGGTAGCATCCACAACAATGTTGATTCCGCGTCCGTCCAGTCTTGACATGATGCGTTCATACATATCTCCTGGAAGAGTGTTAGGAACACTGCCGGAGATGACAAGCATGTCTCCTTCTTTTAAGGCGTCAAGTTTCTCAAAGAGAGCATTGATATCCGCATCCTGAATATCAGGTCCCTGTCCATTGATTTCGGACTCCTCATTGGACTTCATCTTAACATTAATACGGGATAATCCCTTCTCTACTTCGATAAAGTCAGATTCTACTCCGAATCCCTTCAGTCTGTCTGTAATCTCACGTCCGGTAAATCCAGCGGTGAAACCAAGAGCTGTGCTGTCATGTCCTAAGTTCTTTAAGACGATGGATACGTTGATACCCTTGCCGCCTGGGAGAATATTCTCGTAATAGGTACGGTTGACTTTTCCAAGTTCAAAATTTTTCACTCGTACGATGTAGTCGAGTGAAGGATTAAATGTTACTGTGTAAATCATGACTCGTCTGCCTCCACTATGTTCTTATATTGCTTGTAGTGTTTATCTTTAATGTGATTTGTAATCACAATCGCATCATCAAAATGAGCAAATGTCACTGGCGCGATCTTTGAGAACTTGCTCACGTCACATAAGACATACCTGGTCTTGGTCTGCTGCATGGACAGCTTCTTGACCATAGCCTCATTCATCTCAGGAGTTGTGAACCCATCTTTGTCCGTCACACCATTCGTTCCCCAAAATCCGATGGTGAAATGGTATTTCAGAAGACTCTCAATGGTATCTGGGCCAACCAATGCCTCTGTATTCGGCTTCAGCTCACCGCCTGGCAGAATAACCCGACAGCCTTTTGTGAGCAGCTTTCTCGCATGGGAGATGGAATTAGTCACATAAGTTGCATTCTTCTCTGTGATGAAATCCACCAGACACTCGGTGGTTGTTCCAGCATCAATGTAAACAAAATCCTCTGCAGAAATGAGAGTCGCCGCATAACGTCCGATATGCTTCTTCTCATTGCTGTAAATCTCATACTTCTCAGTCATCGACTGGTCTGATAGGACATACTGAGTGTCAACCGTGGTTGCCCCGCCATGTACCCGAATGATCCGCTTCATACGGTCAAGCTGAACCAGATCTCTGCGGATGGTCGACTCCGAAGCGCCAAGCCTTTGGGCCAGATCTTGAACAGTCACGGACTTCTGATCATCTACTATCTTAACGATCGCGTCTAAACGTGTTGTTGCAAGCATTACCTCATCCCCTTCCGCATCTCTTGGTGTACACAATTGCTTCCTGTGGTTGTATCCTTATTGACAAGGATAGTATATCATCATAAATGACTAATTACAAGCATAAATGAGCAAAAACAATCAAAAATAGTCAACAAAAATTAAGAAGATACCTTGGTGATATTTACAAAGTTCTTACGGAAGAAGAAAGAATGGAAGAGATTTGAAATATGATTAATAAGGAAGGCCCGCTCTTTTGGAGTGGACCATCTTTTAGTGCGCCCGCGGGCGCACCTTATATTACTCAGCATGCAAGTGAACTGCCAGTGGCAGTTTCACTTGTTTATCTGTTTTTATACCAAGGACTTCCTGCGAAGATATCATAAAGTTCTTGCTTATTAAAATTTCTCTTAGGAAGAACTACCTTCTCTAGTTTATGGCAATCTTGGAAAGCTCCTTTCCCTATGAGACATTTGGAACCGGACTCGAAAATCACGGTTTTGAGGTCCTTCATATCGTAGAAGGTGTCATCGGAGATTTTTACAACTGATGTTGGAATTTTTAAAATTTCCATCTCACTACCGACAAAACATGTATCGGAAATGTATTGGATTCCGTCTGGAATCACGACATCTTTTTCTGCCATATCACCCCAGAAGATCAGAACATTGTTGAGAGTCTGATAATCAGGACTCTGGCTGTCGGTGAAGTCTACGGCAGCATAGCCAATCTCGTGGTTGTCTCCTGGAATGTGGAAATTCTTCCTATATAGCTTTGGGCAACTGTTGAAGGATTTCTCTCCAAGATAGGTATTGTGCCCCTTGATGTTTACTTCCTTTAAATTCTCACAGTTGGAGAATGCTTGACAGCCAATATCCTTTACACTATCTGGAATGGATATTTTTTCTAAAGTATCATCCCGTGCGAAGCTGCTGCCCGCGATATAACTGATTCCATCTGGAATTGTAATCTCAGGTTCTTTCCCGTAATATTTTAAGATAGAATTCCGATCGATCAGGTAATCTCCCACTCTATGGTAATCTGCCCACTCGGTTCCGTGGAACACATCATAGCCCCAAAGGACACTGTCGTATGGGATAGGGAGATTGATCGTTTGGAGATTGGAGCATCCGCTGAAAGCCTCGTCTCCAACGATATATAGATGTTTTGATAAAGTAATCTCAGCTAAAGCGGTGCATCCATTGAACGCTTTTGATTGAATAGTACTTATATGATTAAGAGTTACTTTCTTCAAACGTGTACGACCTTCAAAGGCAGAAGAGGAGATGGTCTGGATCTCCTTAGGAATTGTAACTTCAGTATCATCTCCTAGATAAGCAATCAACATATCACCGGAAGGATTTTTGATAAACTTATCATGGCTTTTCAGCCATGGAGTTTTAAAGAAAGCTGAATTTCCAACACTCTCGAGATTCTTCGGAAGTGTAACTTTTTTAAGATGACTGCAGTTTTCGAAAGCGCTATCCTCTATATCACTTACTTTATCATTAATTGATACTTCTTTTAGATTCTTACAGTTCTTAAAAGCACCTTCTGGAATCATGAGGTTCTCATTCGGAAATATGATTCTGCGGATTTTGCTCCGGTAGTTATCCCATGGATAAACAGAAATATCTGGGACAGCGGATACATTTTTTGCGAATGTTCCTTCCAATGTGAGAGTTCCATTACCATCTAAGGTACAGTACATATTACATAAGTTAGTAGGATCTTCTACTCGGACATGGTTGATAGGTTTTACCATGAAGTGGTTCCATGACCAGATACCACCACGGACGGCTAGGGCCACTACCACAAGAGTAGCGACAGTGAGGATAGTTTTTCGCAGCTTTTTCCCATAGCTGTGTCTGCTGGTCTGATTCTTTTTACCGCGATAGGTACCGTTCTGGAGCTTTTCCAGATCATGGCGAAATTCTTTCGCTGTCTGGTAGCGGTTTTTCGGTTCATAGGAGATGGCCTTTAAGATAATATTCTGGAGTCCTTCGGAAGCATTAATTGGAGCAGGAATCTCTTCCTTTCCCTCGATTCGTTTGAGAAAGGCATCCTCTTTATCTTTATAGAAGATAATCTGCTTGTTCATGTTGACAAAAGGATCCCGGTTATTATTCATGAGTATATAGAGAACCAGTCCCAGTGAATATATGTCAGCTGTGTGATTATAAGGACGCCCATGATGAACCTCTGGAGCCATGTAGCTGAAGGTTCCATGAATTCCCACAGAAGCGTTAGTCTTTTCAAATCGCTTGGCAATACCGAAATCACATAGTTTAAAGACTTGGTCTTTGGAAACTAAGATGTTGTCAGGCTTGATATCACGGTGAACAATATGTTCTTTCTCACAGAGCTCCAGGGCGTTGCAAAGGTCAATCCCCAGCTGAATGATGTCATGCTCCTTGAGGTCATGACAGGAAGCATAGTAGGGAAAGCTCTCCAGATATTCCATCAAGATATAAATGGTATAACCGACCATATCAGTATTCGCCTCTACGATATAGTCATAGACGGTGACAATGTTAGGATGATTTTTTAGCTGGTCCATGACTTCATAAATCTTACGAATATCCAGAACCATGTCAAGACAATAACTTTCCACAGAGAGATCATTGCCATTGACAGAGTTCTTTATCGCCTGATAGCTTTCCCGATCTTTTGGAATTTTTATGATTTTGATTGCTGCCGTGCGGTCATGAGACACTGCCTTATAGACAGAACCGAAGGAACCCTCTCCGACTTTCTCTATGATAGACCAAGTATCCCATTGCTCAGGGATATGAATCATCTTTTCCTCCACTTGTGATACTCCTCTGTTGATGAATTAGTTTATGTCAATATTATGACGTGGGATAATGAGTTTTGACACTGTAGTCATATTATCATAACTGTCTGATGTAGGATAAATATTATTTCTAAAAGAAGAAAAATGGAAATTGTGACCGAAAATTAACTCTGAGTAAGATCATGGTGGCGTTATCTGGTGCCCCTTGTTCCAGCACGTCCTCACGGAGTGAAGTTACCGCCGACTCCAGTGTCTCTGCATGGACGATCTCTCTTCGAATCTCATTGTCAGAGATAAGATTTGTCAGTCCATCAGAGCAAATGAGATAATAGTCCTTATTTTGAAGAGCATAATCATGGATGCAGGGTTCAATGACAAAATGTTCCTTAGGAATCCCGAGATATTGGGTCAGTGGACGATTAGCCAGATAAGGGGTCATAAGTACATGGTCAGTTGTAAGTTGGGTGATGGTCTTATTCCGAATCTGATAGACCCTGCTGTCCCCGATATTGAATACCCATACCTTGGAATGGTCAAAATAGAGGCCAGCAACAGTAGTTCCCATAGCTTGGTAATGCTTGTTGACCGCATACTGGCAGATCTCATCATTGATGTCTGACATAAGATGATACAAGGTATCAGGTAAGGGGTGGCTACCCGGGGCATGATTAAAGTGAGAAAAATGTTCTGCCGCGAGATGAGAGGCAGTTCCACCTTCAGATTCCCCGCCCATACCGTCAAAAATTGCAAAGAGACCCTGTCTTCTCTGCTTGATCTTTCCAGAGAAAACATTCGTATCTGTCGCATTCTTTTGAGATACCTGATCGACAATACAATATTGATCTTGATTTTCCAAACGTACAGAACCTCGAAAGCTGATTCCTGCATAATCGATGGAGTATTTCAATCTCTTTTCCCCCTTACGAATTAGATTATACTCTATGCATCGATAGATCCTGTAATCATAGTTTTACGGAGGATGATTCCTCGAAGGAACGCTCCCAAACTTCGGAATATACGGCGAGAGGTTCTTCCGATAGAAGACACATGAGAACAAAAGCTTCGTACGGATTGACCGGATAGATACCAGACATATTGCACTGAGTTAATAGGTCATTAATCTGATCAATATATTCCATAACACGCTCCGCCGGGAAATCTGGCTGGACAGTCTCAGCATAGATAAAGAAGAGGAGGGTGATGATATCAAAGCGATCGACCCGATTCTTCTGCTTTAAGAGACGGTCAATACGCTGACGGGAAAGACGCTGCTTCCGGAACTGTCTGCTTAAAGTGGACTGATTCATATTCACAAGGTTGCCGCTTCGAGAGAGCGGTATGCCGCTACAGATCACACTCTCGACCTCTCTTGGACCAATCTCATCAACTGTGTAAGTTCTAGTCATTTCAGGAAAGACATTATCCTGGCTGAATATATCCGCAAGGATCTTTCTGGTCCTGTCATATAGATTAAGAAAGATCTGATAAGCATTATCCTTATCCTGTTCGGAAACCTGATTGCGTTTTAGATATGTAAGATATTTAAGCAGCATCTCCTTATCTGATAAGAATAATTCAGGGGTAGAGCTTACTTCATGAGGGTTAAAGTCTAGTATACTGTCATGAATATCAAGGATGGCATATTGATCTAAGAGAGACATGGCAGCGGGATAGCGCAGACCATGCTGAAAGCAGAACCAGTAGATGGCTTCCGTTTCGTCAGAGAAGTTGAAATCTTCTTCTTTAATCACATTGGTAAGAAAAAGAGAAACGTCTGCAGCAGACATATTAAGCCCAAAACCCAGCTGAAAGATTACATTTCTTCTTACACTTTCCTGAGACAGCCATCTTTTCAGTGTCGCATTCTTTTTGGCCGCATGGGAGAAGCACTGATCTGCCAGGTTATCAGTGAAAGAGGACGACAGAATCTCAAGATAGAGATCTTCTGGAACCTTGTCAAAATCCATGTCCAACTGTGCCTTCTCATAGATATAGCGTTTTAGATAATCTCTGAAAGAGACCAGTTCCATCTTCCTGGTCAGATACTGAAAGATCATCTCACTGTCTTTATTCTCGAAATCCTTAGAGTCTAGAACATAGTTCATATCACGTACGGCTCTCTTGGTGTAATCAAAAGAACGGATCGTGCGGCTCGCATCAAATGTGTCCCAAAAATTCAACGATATTCCTCCCGCTTCAAGTATAAATACTGTATCTATCATAGTAGAAAAATGAAAGAAAATCCATGGGAAAAGCAGATTACGAGAAGAAAAAAGAAGATGATATCTTAAACAGACGATTGTATGACTTTTTCGCTTGAAAGCTACACAGTATTTCAATATAATAGTATAGAATACATAGATTTACAGAGAGAGAAGACCATGGGAAAAAGAAAAGTAATAAGAAGATGGATGGTATATGTTTTATCATTTGTGGTAGTCATGAATTTGGGAATGATTCCTATCCAATCGAAAGCTTCGGATGGAGAGGATGAGACGACCCACTATGAGACAGTGGAGTATGCTGATCAGGCTAGTATGCCAACTTATACATTAGGAACAACAAGATATGTAGTTATGGATGGCCAGAAGAACGGCAAGGACGGGAAGAGATACTTTAAGATAGCTTTTGACCCAAAGGGAGATTCCAAGGAACAGTACTATAATGTCTACTCTAAGGAATTAGATGATCAGGCAAGCTATACTCTTTATGATGCCGATAATGTTTCAGAACCAATTGCCATCCATGATTATTTTACAGACAATAATTGGGATGAGCCTGAAGGAGAAGGGAAGAATTTCCTTTTTACCTATCGATTCGAGGCCGGAAAGAATTATATCTTAGAAATCGATAATGATGTTGCCGGCAGTTTTCAATTATGTTCACAGTCTGCGGAGGAGGATTGCTATGAACATGTTGATGGGATATATCGTTATAATATCATTAACCGGGAGGCAATCATTACAGGATTAACTATCAATAGTTATGATATACCAACCAGAGATCGAAATCGTATCGTGAACAGTACTACTGAGGTAACGATACCAAAAACTTTAGGAGGATATCCTGTAGTAGGCATGGAAGGGCCTGTACTAGAAGGTCTAGTCAATCTGAAGACACTTGTGCTGAATGAAGGAATCAGATATCTCGATAGTAGCTCGATCACCGATACAGGCTTGGAAATTCTAAGATTGCCAGAAGGGCTTACTCATTTATATTATGGGGCGATTCATAGGAATTATCAATTAAAGGATGTCTTTATTCCAGACAGTCTGACATCCATCGATGAGTATAATTTTGTATATGATGATAATCAAGCAGAAAGAAGTGTATCATCTAAGGCAGTCTTTCATGTCAGTGATTCCAACCAGGCAGCAAGGAACTATCTTAGAAGACTTGGTGTTCCAGAAAGCAGAATTACTTCTTCTATGGAGATCGTAAGACCGGAACATAAAAAAAACCTAGTTCAGCCTAAGAATTCTACGAAAAATAACACTACAATAGATAATACGAAGTATTCTCTTGATTTAAAAAAGCGTGAGGCAGAGTATGATAGACGGTTATCCTCAAAGTCTAAGACAGTCACAATCCCTAATACTATTATGGTTAATGGCATCAGATATAAGGTTACGACGGTCAATAAGAATGCTTTGAGCAGGTGTAAAAAGGCTAAGAAGATTGTCATTGGAAAAAATATCAAGGAGATCGATAATTACGCTTTTAAAGGAACGAAAAGAGTAAAAACTATCGTAATCAAAACGAACAAACTGACCAGGGGGAGTGTTAAGAAACATGCTTTTTCGGGTGTTGGAAAGAAGGCCAGTGTATTAAGAGTCAAGATTCCACGTAAGAGAAGAAAACTCTATACCAGAATGCTTCGCCGTCGCGGATTACGAAGAGTAAGATTCAGATGGTGATTACAATAAA
This sequence comes from Lachnospiraceae bacterium, assembly GCA_036310685.1. GTDB lineage: Bacteria > Bacillota > Clostridia > Lachnospirales > Lachnospiraceae > Anaerobutyricum. Next base: position 12,628 of record JAXJRI010000072.1, read on the forward strand.
GAATATAAAAGTGAGAGAAAAGAAGGAAGAGAACGTATGAGCAAGATATTAAGCAGATTAATAGCAGTGGCTTTTACAGCGGGTTAACCATGGCCTTTGCACCATTACCTGGAAATGTGTTCCATATAAAAGCAGAGGCAGTGGAGATTGATATTGATGAAAGCTTTCCAGACCCGGCGCTTGCACAGGAAGTAAAGACCCAATTAGATGGAAGTGATGATGGGAAATTAGACGAAAATGAGATTGAGAAAGCGACAGAATTTCAATGCAGTGAGGCCGAGAACTTTCAGGGTATCGAACTTCTCACAAACCTTAAATCTTTATCGGTAATAGGAGATGAGGTCCTTGATAATTTGGATCTCAGCAAAAATCCAGCCCTGGAAGAACTGTATGTAGACGGCAGTATCGTTGGCAGTTTAGATCTCAGTAAGAATCCCAATTTAAAAACACTAAACTGTGAGGACAGTTATCTTACACGATTAGACATAAGCCATAATCCACATCTCCAGGAATTACGATGCAGTAATAATAAATTAAGAAGTCTCAATTTAAGGAATAATAAGGAATTAATAACTCTTGCCTGTGATAATAACAGATTTGCTAAGCTTGATGTTACCAACCTGCCTAATTTAGAAGAATTATTCTGTGAGGACAATCAGCTTACCGAGCTTGATCTTAGCGGAGATACTTCCTTAAGTCATGTAGAATGCAATGAAAACCAGATAGAGAATCTTAATTTTACTGGATGCGACAGTTTGAAAGAGCTTGAATGCGATAACAATAATCTGCAGGAGCTTGATCTAAAAGGACTGCCAAGCCTTTATGATCTTTGCTGCTCTGATAATGAGAATCTTGAAGGATTAGATCTGACCTCTAATAAAGAATTAAAATATTTAAGCTGCAATAATTGTGGTTTGGCGGAACTAGATCTTAGCAATAATCCTGAGTTAATAGTTCTTTATTGCACCAACAACTCATTGACTACACTAGATTTTAGCAAGAATGCAAAACTGGAAGATATATCATGTGAGGAAAATAAGCTTCAATCAATAGAGTTATCTAATTGCAACAAAATATCCTACTTAGAATGCAGTGACAACCAACTGACTTCTCTGGATTTGAGTCATGTAAAGGATACTGAGGATGGTTTATGCTTGTATCTGTATCGCCAGCCTAGTTTAAAGACCTTGAAGCTTCCAAATTATATGAGTCGTCTAGGAATATCAGAGGACGATGACGACGACAACGACACAGTATTGGATACGATATATTATGATGGCACTCAGGCAGATTGGGATGAAAATGAGGCAGAAGTTTTAGATCCAATCAACCAGTTATCAAAGACAAAAATCATCGGCAAGGATGAGGAAGCTATCACAGTAAAAGTTTATTCTGACGAGGAAGACGATTCTGACGAGGACGATGATTCCGGTGATATCGATGACGGTGGAACAGATATAGACGATGGTGGTAATAGAAATACAGATGTTGACGGCGGAGATACTGATAATACGGACAAAACAGATACCAATCAATCAGATGCAGACAGTACTACATCCACACAAACACCCCAGCAGTCACAGCAAAGTCCACAGGTGATTTCTCCTCAGCCAGCAGGGGATGTGACAGCACCTGCAATCCCTACAGACCAGAACATGGTATTAAAGGGATATAAAAATACAAATAAGAATGCAAGAAAAGTTGTGATACCTGCTACAGTTAATGTAGGAAACAGGGCATTACCTGTCGTTGCGATCAGCAAAAATGCATTCAGAAATAACAAGAAGTTAAGAGTTGTTGTCATCGGAAAGAATGTCAAAAAGATTGGTAAAAATGCATTTAAGGGAGATAGAAAGCTTAAGAAGATCATCGTAAAGAGTAAAAAGATCAAGAGTGTCTCCAAGACAGCATTTAGGAAAGCAGGAACCAAAAAGACAGTGATGAAAGTTCCGAAAAAGAAGAAAAAGAAATATACCAGGATGTTCCGAAAAGCAGGGTACAAGGGAATCATTCGAGGATATTAATTTAAAAAGAACCATAAGTTAGGGGGCCGTTGCATTAATGAGTTTTTTCGGTAGTGTAAAATAAAGTGTGTAAGTTACCGGTAACAAAACCCCAAACAACTTACGCA
>JAXJRI010000073.1:0-14948 GCA_036310685.1 Lachnospiraceae bacterium
ATAAGATAAGGAGCAGACGCAGGACAGGGCGGAGCGTAGGCTCAGATGGAAGTCAGTGAAAAATAGTTTGAACTACCTGAATTAATATCATGCATGAACTGTAACCAAGCGAATGCTAGCGAGCCTTACCCTCTTCGATTGTTTCGACAGCCTTCTTTAAGACTGGATCTTTAGCTGGATCCTCTTTGGCAGCAGCCCACTGCTTCTCTGTCATATCTACCTTGATATCTGGCTGGATACCCTTCTTGTGGATATAGCTTCCACTTGGGGTATAGTACTTTGATACGGTAAGCTTGATGGCGGAACCATCGCTCAGTGGGAAGATATTCTGAACAATACCTTTTCCAAAGGTCTTGGATCCCACGATTGTTGCTTTCTTATGATCCTTCAGGGCACCGGTAAAGATTTCCGATGCACTGGCAGAGTTGCCATTGACCAGAACACAGATTGGGACATTAACGGTATCGGAAGAATTGCTCTTGTAGTTGGTCTTCTTCTTGTTCTTGTCCATGGTATAGACGATTAAGTCATCCTTAGGAAGAATTCTGGATACCATGTTGACACAGGAGTCTAATAATCCGCCTCCGTCATCACGAAGATCAACAATCATACCCTTCATACCCTGCTTGGTAAGATCATCTACTGCCGCATCGAACTGCTCATCGGTATCTTCGATAAACTGGGAGACTTCAATGTAGCCAATCTTGTTAGCCTTCATCTCATAGGTTACCGAATCAATCTGAATCTTAGATTTCTCCACGGTAATCTTCATGAGCTTCTGATCTCTGAAAATGGTGAGGACACATTTCTTCTTGTCGCTGCCGCGAATCAGGCGAACCGCATCAGTGAGCGTCAGAGTGCTGGTATCCTTACCGTCAATCTGAGTAATCAGATCTTTGGCCTTCACGCCTGCCTTGTAGGCTGGCTCATCTTTAAATACCTGGTCAACCAGAATGTATCCTGTATTCTCATCCTTTAAGACCTGGATTCCAATTCCCTGATAGGATCCAGAATCATCTTCATTCATCTGGTCATACTCTGACTTGGTATAGTAGACGGAATAAGGATCACCTAAGCCACTCATATACCCCGCGTAAGTAGAATCTGCAATCTTCTGATTGTCTGCTTTATCAATATAAAAACGATTGATGTAAGCATTTAATACATTTAATTTGCGATTGATAGCGGCATTATCCACCTTGCCTCCGCCCGCATAAAGCTGACCTGCATAGTAGATACCGCCGACAAATCCTGCCATAACCAGCAATACTACAAGCAGCAGGCTGACAATCCTTTTGAGCCATTTATGTTTCTTCTTCGTTTTTTCCATGATGCTTATCCTTTCTGCTAATTCATAATAACGCACAAAGAGGAATCTCTCGACATCTGTGCCAGGGATCCCTCTTCTCTCTTCATTCATAATGCTTCCAGGAGGTTGGAAGCGAAAGCAGCTAATCGTAAGATTAGTACTCCATATTCTCCATATAATGCATGTATTTAACAACCATCAGCGCAATCTTGAATGTGATCGCATCCTCAAATACACGAAGATCCAAACCTGTACTCTTCTGAAGTTTATCTAATCGATAAACCAATGTATTTCTGTGAATGTACAGCTGTCTTGATGTCTCGGAGACATTCAGACTGTTTTCAAAGAACTTGTTGATGGTCATCAGTGTCTCTTCATCAAATTCTTCTGGGGACTTGCCCTCGAAGATCTCCTTAATGAACATCTTACACAGTGGCAGTGGCAGCTGATAAATCAGACGGCCGATACCAAGCTTGTTATAAGCGACAACGGCATCTTCTGGGTAGAAGATCTTGCCGACATCCATCGCCATCTTAGCCTCTTTGTAGGATCTGGATACCTCCTTGATCTCACCGACGATACTTCCGAATCCGACTCTGACCTTAGCCAGTGCCTCAGAATTCAGCATATCAACGATAACCTGTGCGGTCTTGGTAAGATCCTTATATCCCTCACCCTGCTTAACCTCACGGACTAAGATGATATTCTTCTCATCAACTGCCGTGATGAAATCTCTTGTTCTGGATGAGAAAATGTTTCTCACTGTCTCAAGAGCATTGTTATCTTTCTCGTGGTCTGTCTCGATAATGAATACGCATCTCTTCGCATCTGTCTCGATATGCAGCTTCTTCGCCCGGTTGTAAATGTCAACCAGAAGCAGATTATCAAGCAGTAAGTTCTTGATGAAGTTATCCTTATCGAATCTCTCCTTGTAGGCAACTAACAGGTTCTGAATCTGGAATGCTGTCATCTTACCTACCATATACACATCATCTGTCTCGCCTTTTACAAGAATAATATATTCGAGCTGATTCTCGTCAAATACCTTAAAGAACTGATAGCCCTGCAGTGCCTGGCTCTCAGCCATGGATTCTGCAAAAACAAGAACAGCCTCCTTATATTCTTCAACTTCATCGAGTGTAGATGCCAGAGGCTTACCCTCTGTATCCATTACACAGAGATCAATTCTTGTGATGGCTTTGATGCCATCAATTGTATCCTGCAAAATCTGATTAGATATCATATTATCACTCCTGTTCTCTCTTCCTCTTATCAGATGTAACATCTGTGCGAATTAATTATCTATATTTTAATACAATATTCACAAAAATGAAAGAGGAAATCACTGATTTTTACATTAATTCTCTAGTTGTTTTTCTTTCAATATGATAATTTTCACAAATAACAAGCGAAAATATCATGATATCGCCAAGAAGCTAAAGTGCCTTCATCACTTCACTTGCATTCTAATGCAAAAAGCAGGCGGCATATGCCGCCTGCCTGTAAATCCTTATTCTTTTGTACTAGAATCATCTTCAGAATCTTTTGAGCCCGATTCTTGCAAATCTGATTCATCTTGACTCTCTTCCACTATCTGCTTATCAAGCACCTGCTTCCGGAACATAGTTCCGATAATCCGATTACGAATCTTTCCCTCTCTTCTCAGCCACAGATAGAAGCGATCTAGATGAAGTGCCTGGAAAAATCTTGGTACTACCTGAGTCTCTGCCTTCACATAAAAAGGCAATGCTTCATGGTAGATACACAGGCTAGCATTAATCATACCCTTGTAATTCGCCAAGATCTCTAACTGTGCAGAAGGAGTCAGTGCAAACAATACTACATCCGGAATTCTTCCGTTAATCTCATTCACAACTCGTTCTGCTTCGCCTTCATTCTCCTGATGATAGACCGTTCCCTCTAAATTAAGGTTATCGAAATGCTGTGACAAAAAATCAATCAGTGCCTGCATATCTTCTTCTGTCCTGGATACAACATGAACCTCCTTGCCAAGATGGTTCAGCTTGTTAAATAACTTTTCAAAATATGCCCGGGCATAGGCTCCCATATGTCCTGGAGAATCGGAATCTTTTCGATGGTAAGCAGCCATCTCCGTATGATAATCTCCCGGAAACACCATATCACAATTGTTCACACCGTCTGCATATTTGGGCTGGTTCTGACAATAAAGCGAATCAGCAGCACAAAGAAAGTAGACGGCATAGGTACCCTTGCGTTTTAAAGATTCTACTGTAATCACTGTCGCCTTTTCCGGGCGCATCAGGGCAACATCCACTCCAAGGACATCGGCCTGTTTATGGTAGTCCTCTCGCATGAAACCGTCCTTTCTTCTACTTAGCAGCCTTTGTTACTACATTATTATCCTAGACGTTACGTCTTATTCTAGACATTACGTCCTATTAATTCTCGGAATCTGAAAAATCGTAACGGTTCTCACTGCTCTCATCATCTGAGGAACTATCATCCTCACTCTCAGAGACAGAATCATCACTAGAATCAGAATCGTAGGTCTCGTCAGAATCGGAATCAGAGCTGTCCTCGGAATCATAATCAGAGCTATCACTGGAATCGCTGCTCTCTATCTTTCCGACATCTGTGGAATCGGTACCGATATAAACTCGGATATCTCCTCCAGTATCGATATCCCCAGTCTCAATCTTCGCATCTGGGAAATACTTCAATAAATCTTTGCCCATGCCCTTCTCCTTAACTACAATTCTAGTTGTGGAGATCGGACCCTCATCCTGATAGGAATCAATTAAGCTGATGGAATATCCCTCTCCCTCAAGATAGGTCTCCCAATCTGCTGCAAGTCCACCGACATAAGCTGCATTGTAAAGTTCAATATCACAATCCTTAGAGGACTCTGTACTCTCAGAAGCCTCCTCAGTATTCTCAGCCACTTCTTCCTTTTTCGACTTTGACTCATTCTTAGCAGAGAACTCCTTCATCTGCTGAACAAGTGAGCTAACCTGAAGTTGAGCAATCTGGCTGTCAACTGTATAGATGCCATTCTTCTCTCCTCCCTGAAGAGTTCGAACCATCAGCCCGTCTGGAGAGATATTGTCGTACATCTTCTCAAGATTAAGATCTCCTGGCTTACTTCCCTTGCTGAGAAGTGAAGAATACTCCTTCATAATACCGCTGTCGTTCGCCTTCAGAGCCTTCTTAAGAAATGCTGTCATAAAGTTATTCTCAAGGGTCAGACGATCTGACTCTTCTGTACTCTTACCATCACGATAAGACATCAGATTCCAGGCCTTCTGGCCGTCAAAGGACTGCTGACCTGAAGGGATCAGATGAAGCTTGTCATTCTTATCACGATAAGTCATCTGATTGTCGATCTTAAGAGATACCTTGCCGGCTACATTAAGAAACTTAATGAAGTTCTTCTGTGTCATGATATCATAGCCATCGACCTTCTCACCGATGGTCTCCTCAAGAATATCGCTGATCATCTGGTATTTATCATCTCCATACGCCTGAGAAATATCAGTCAGAGAGATGGAAGCCACTGCCTTTGGCAGAGTATTGCGAATCTCATGTAAGAGGTCGGAGCTTACAGTAACCTGTAAGTTTGCCGGAACCAGTAACAGATTGTAGGCATGAGAACTCTTATGATACATGGAAATTGCCATATACTGTTTATAGCTGTCGTCACAGTCTACAAAATGTACTGTGGTGACAACATCTTTATCATTCGCGACAACCCTCTTCTTTGGAGTCGCTGTTGCTGACTTTGCAAGATCTTTCAATGACTTCGCTGTCTCAAGTAATTCTTGAGGACTGTAGAAGTTTTTAGATAGATAGTAATTCACACCTTCAAATGAAGCCATCATAATAGCTGCCATCAAACAGACAACTACGATCAGTCTCAGAAGAAAGGAGAAAAATCTTTTTATAACACTTGGTTTCTTCATGATATCCTCCCATTATATATGCATAATCATTTGATTAGTATAACAAAGTTCTTTTTTTTATGCAAGCTACATTGAACCAATATTGCACGGTAGTTTAAATTCTTTTATACTAATGATGTGGGTGTTAAAAAGTGACTGCAGATTGTCCCGCCGCTTTGCGGTTCCCACAATCCTACAAATAGAAAGGAATCCATATGTCAACAATATTAGTTACCGGTTCTTCCCGGGGAATCGGATACGCCATCGCAGAATTATATGCCAAGAACGGCTGGAATATCGTCATCAACAGCGGTCATGACCGCGAAGCTCTAAAGAAGGATTATCAGGAGCTCTCCAAGCTGACTGAGGTCCTGGCCTGCTTCGGAGATCTGTCAGATTCCTCCTTTGTCAATGACATGGTTGCTCAGGCAGTCGATCGTTTCGGTTCCATCGATCTTCTCGTCAACAATGCCGCCATCTCAAAAATCGGTCTTCTCTCCGATATGAGCGATGCCGAATGGCACGAATTGATGGGGATCAATCTTGATGGAGTCTTCTACTGCATCCGTGCCGTTCTCCCTGGAATGATTCACAGAAAATGCGGTAAAATACTGAACATTTCCTCCGCATGGGGTCAGGTTGGTGCCTCCTGTGAGGCTGCCTACTCTGCTTCAAAAGGTGCCATCGATGCCCTCACCAAAGCGATGGGCAAGGAGCTGGCACCATCCGGAATCTCCGTCAATGCGGTAAGTTTCGGTGTCATCGATACCTCCATGAATGCCTGCTTTAACGAGGAAGAACGGCAGGAACTCGCGGACGAGATTCCTGCCGGAAGATTTGCCACCCCTGAGGAAGCGGCTCTCTTTTGTAAACAGATTGCTGATTCCCCATCCTACCTCACAGGGCAGGTCATACGATTCGATGGTGGCTGGATCTAATGATCCGAAACTAATTTAAAATGGTGCGGTCTCTTCTTTTAACCACTGACTTTCTTCTGCAGAAAGATATGGGGAGATCGTATCATATACTTTCTTCTGATACTGGTTGAGCCAGTTTTTCTCCTTCTCAGTAAGAAGGGTTATATCAATGGCATCTCTGTCATAAGGAACCATAGTGAGCGGCTCAAACTTAAGGAAAGTTCCAAACTCATTCTCCTGATCCTTCACGCAGACGATCAGGTTCTCAATTCGAACTCCGAATTCTCCTTCTAAATATATTCCCGGCTCATCGGAGGTAATCATACCTTCCTTTAAGACACAGTCTGCTTCTGGATCCATCAGCTTGCGGTAGCGGAAATTATTCGGTCCCTCATGAACACTTAAGAGATAGCCAACTCCGTGTCCTGTACCATGATTGAAATCAAGATTCTTCTGCCATAGTGGATTCCTTGCAAGCCCATCCAGGCTCTGTCCTGTGCATCCGCTCTTAAAGTGAGCATCTGCCAGATCGATGTGACACTTCAGGACAGTCGTATACATCTCCTTCTCCTTGGTCGTCAGTGCTCCCAGAGAGATTGTTCTGGTAATATCGGTAGTTCCTGTCAGATAATGACCGCCGGTATCCGCAAGGACCAGACCCTTTCTTCTGAGCTCCACGTTAGACTCTTCTGTCGCGCTGTAATGAACAATCGCACCGTGCTTGTCATAGGCGATGATTGGTGCAAAGCTGTCCTCCAAAAAGAGGTCTCCCTCTTCTCTAAGTTTCTCCAGATGTTCTGCCGCTGAAATCTCTGTAATCTTCTGCTTACCCACGTTCTTCTTTAACCAATAGATAAACTTTGTGACCGCAACACCGTCCACTTTGTGGGCTGTGCGCTCGTTCTCCACCTCCACTGCGTTCTTGGTCGCTTTCATGAGGAGTGTTGGATTCGGTCGGTCAATCTTGTAGACATCATCCGGAATACTATGGAAGAGTGCTGCATTTAAGTGAGCGCTATCAAAAAGGATTCGGCTGCGGCTTTCAATCTTTGCCACATCCTGATAAACCTGATGATAAGGAGCCATGGTTACTCCTGCCTTCTCTAAGATTCCTCTGACATCATTGGAGACAGCCTCCGGCTGAACATACCACACCAGCTTACTTTGTGTCATGAGAAGATAGCTTAAGACAACTGGTGTAGATTCAATGTCATCTCCACGAACATTTAAAAGCCAGGCAATGTCTTCCAGGGAAGCCAGCAGATAGTGGTCGGTAGCATAGAAGTCCATCACTTTTCTAACTTTCTCGATCTTAGATTCCAGACTCTCCCCAGCATACTTGACATCCAGAATCCAAGCTGGACGGTGGGACATGGCAGGACGATCTTTCCAGATCTTTCCCACCAGATCAACATCGTCTCTGATCTGAATCTTCTTGGAAGCCAGGCTTCTCTCAAAGACTTTCGCCTGTCTTACCATCACCATGCGTCCATCATAGCCCAAAACTCCGCCTTTTCTCATCACCGCACGCAGAAATTCCGGAACCTTAGGAACCTTAGGCTCTCCCATCTTATATAAGGTGATGCCGCTGCCCTCTAACTGCTTAGCAGCCTGAAGAAAATATCTTCCGTCAGTCCAAAGGCCCGCCTGATCCTGTGTTACCACGACAGTTCCCGCAGATCCCGTAAAGCCAGAGATATACTGTCTGGTCTTATAATAATCACCGACATACTCTGACCCGTGATCATCATCAGTCGGGATAACATAAGCATCAATGCCGCATGCTTTCATCTGTTCTCTCAACTTGCGCAGCTGTTCTAACATATCAAAATCCTCCTAACAAACAAGCTGAAGTGCCACTGGCACTTCACTCGCATGCTTGACAACATAAGCCCGAACGAATCGAATCCGTCCGGGCATCTTCCAGGAATAAGTTACATTGTCTTTGCCGTGTCTACGATAATCTTTGCACACAAATCTACCCCAAGGGTACCTCTGTTCAAAGCAAGATCATAGTTCTGTGCTCTGCCCCATTCCTGGCCAGTATAATATTTGTAATTAATGCCTCTGCGGCGGTCCATATCATGGACATGATTTCTCACCTTAAGACCGACTTCTCCATAAATCTCATGGATTCGCTGGAGTTTAACTTTCTCATCTGCGAAGAGAAAGACTCTTAAGAGATCTGTCCTGTCTCTTAAAATCCAATCCGCACAGCTTCCGACAATAACACAAGGTCCCTGTTCTGCAAAATCAGCGATAACCTTCTGCTCTGCCTCCCAGAGAAGAGTAAGTGGTGAAGTCTTCTCGTCATCTAAGCCTACAAAAGAATAAGCGAACTGATCAGAAGGAGCAAACTCACCATACTGTTCTACATAACGCTTAGTGAATCCTGTCTCCTTGACAACATTGCGAATAACATCTCTGTCATAGAACTCGACTCCGAGTGCACTTGCCACTTTCTTTCCGATCGTTCTACCGCCACTACCGAACTCTCTGCTGATTGTAATCACATTTTTCATGATCCATTCCTCCACTTTTTCTTTCTCTCCAATATTCTTAACAGCTCATCAAATGACCTTCTTCTTGATGACAATAATCGTAGTTTGAGAATATCACGGTACAGAGGAAATGTCAAAAATTACATGGATACGAACTCGTATCCCTTCTCATCGATAGCTGCCTTGATTGCTTCTTCATCAACTGGTCCGCTAGTCTTGATAACTGCTGTGCCGCTCTCATGGCTGACAACTGCCTCATCAATGGTATCAAATGCCTCTAAAGTCTTCTTCACAGTTGCCTCACAGTGTGGGCACATCATTCCTTTGATATTGATTGTTCTCTCATTAGCCATAGTATCTTGTTCTCCTTTACTTATTGATATAAATTTATAATCCTTATCTTCAATCGCCGCCCTGACAGCGTCCTCGTCGATTGGTCCACTCGTTTTAATGACGGCAATGCCCTTCTCATGATCGGCTGATGCTTCATCAATGTGATCTAATGCCTCCAGGGCATTCTTGACGGTCGCCTCACAGTGACCACACATCATACCCTCAATCCGAATAGTTCTAGTAGAATCGGCAGAAGCGTCAGCATCCTCTAAATTCTCAGCTACTGCTTTCACTGCAGCTTCCTTATTGTCCGTATAATCGGTGAGCAGTGGTCCTGTCACTGCATTCTTCATCTTCTTATCATGGTCTGGACTTTCCATCTTAAATAAGTTAAGACGTAAAGCGTTCGTTACCACGCAGAAGGAAGATAAACTCATGGCAGCAGCACCGAACATCGGATTCATGGTGAGTCCCCAATGAGCATAGAATCCAGCTGCAATCGGAATTAAGATCACATTATAGAAGAACGCCCAGAAAAGGTTCTCATGAATGTTCCGAAGAGTCGCACGGCTCAGTCTGACAGCTGCCGCAACATCAGAAAGCTTGCTTCTCATTAAAACAACATCAGCAGCATCGATGGCAACATCGGTTCCTGCTCCGATGGCGATACCGATATCTGCTCTGGTAAGAGCTGGTGCATCGTTGATGCCGTCACCTACCATAGCAACCTTACCATGCTCCTTTAACTTGCGGATGACTTCTTCCTTACCCTCAGGGCGAACACCAGCAACAACTTCACTGACTCCCGCCTCACGTCCGATAGCCTTGGCAGTACGCTCATTATCACCGGTCAGCATTACCACATGGATACCCATATTGGTCAGTTCCTTGATAGCCTGAGCACTGTCATCCTTTAAGACATCGGCTACTGCAATGATACCGATCAGTTTCTGGTCTCTTGCAAAGAAGAGCGGTGTCTTACCCTGCTCAGCAAGCTCTTCGGACTGCTTCTTAATCTCTTCGGAAACCTGAGCCTGGCTGGAGATAAATTCATAATTACCACCGGCAAGCTTGGCTCCATCTAACTTTGCACTTAATCCATTGCCTGGGAGTGCCTGGAAATCCTTCACATCATAAATCTTATCTTCTACCGGACTCTGGTCGGACTGAACATACTCGATGATAGCCTTGGAAAGTGGATGTTCACTCTTCTGCTCTAAAGCATATGCCATGGAAACCAAGTCTTCCTTCGTTACACCATCTTCTACGATAATATCGGTAACCTTTGGCTTACCATTGGTGATGGTACCAGTCTTATCTAAGGCGATAATCTGAGTTCTTCCTGTTGCCTCTAAGGAGGCAGCGGTCTTAAAGAGGGTACCGTGCTTTGCACCCATTCCGTTACCAACCATGATAGCAACCGGGGTGGCAAGTCCCAAAGCACATGGACAGCTGACTACTAAGACAGAAATCGCTCTGGAGAGTGAGAATCCTACAGGCTGTCCCATAAACATCCATACAACAAAAGTAATCAGGGCTACCGTAATGACTGCCGGAACAAAAATTCCTGAAATCTCATCTGCTATTTTGGCTATCGGAGCCTTGGTTGCAGCTGCATCGGATACCATCTGAATAATCTGGGAGAGGGTCGTATCCTGTCCGACACGAGTCGCTCTACACCTAAGATACCCTGACTGATTGACTGTCGCTGCGGAGACCTCGTCTCCAAAAGCCTTATCAACGGGAATACTCTCACCGGTAAGGGCTGCCTCATTGACTGCACTGCTTCCCTCAACAATGATACCATCCACTGGAATGTTCTCACCTGGTTTTACGACAAAGATATCATTCAGCTTAACCTGATCAATCGGAACGGTCTGCTCTTTCCCATCAATGAAGAGGGTTGCTGTCTTAGGAGCAAGCTTCATCAGCCCTTTCAGAGCATCTGTGGTACGTCCCTTAGACATAGCCTCTAACATCTTCCCGACCGTAATCAGGGTTAAAATCATAGCCGCAGACTCAAAATAGAACTGGTCCATCCACTTCATGGCAGCCATCGGACCACCATGAACCTGGGCATCTGTCATACGGAAAAGTGCGTATACACTGTAGACAAAAGAGGTTCCGGAACCTAAAGCTACTAAGGTATCCATATTGGGAGCTCTGTGTAAGAGTCCCTTAAAACCATTGACGAAGAACTTCTTATTGATAATCATGACACAGATTGTCAGCAAAAGCTGAACAAGCCCCATAGCCACATGATTATCATCAAAGAAATGCGGCAGCGGCCATCCCCACATCATATGTCCCATGGAAAAATACATGAGAACGAGAAGAAAACCGATTGATGTAATCAGACGGCGCTTCAATACTGGCGTCTCATGATCCTCCAGAGCTGCCTCCTCTTGTGCAAGTCTGGCAGAAGCAGAGGCTGTGTTCTGATCGACTCCCATCTGCTTGGCTCCATATCCTGCATCCGTCACGGCCTTAATAATCGCAGACGGACTCGCGGTTCCTTCGACTCCCATAGAGTTAGTTAGAAGGCTCACCGAGCAGGACGTCACGCCGTCTACTTTGGAGACGGCTTTCTCTACACGCGAACTGCAAGCTGCGCAGCTCATACCACTAACTGCATATTGATCCATATGGTATCTCCTTCCTATCGCATCAGCTTCTGAGTTACCTTGACAAGTTCCTCAATCGTCTCATCATTGCCTTCTCGGATATCTTCCGCCACGCAGGTTCTGATGTGCTGTGCCAATAATTCTTTATTAAATGCATTCATCGCAGCTGTCACTGCAGAAGACTGAATTAAGACATCCGGACAGTAGGCATCTTCCTCAATCATACGCTTGATACCCCTGACCTGGCCCTCGATACGGTTGAGTCTGTTGATCAGCTTCTTCTTCTCCTCATCCGATCGATCCTTCTTACGATGACTGCAGCAGCAGTTTTTCTCTTCAGCCATAATCTATATCCCCCTGTCTCATCTTGTTACCTGATAATTTTTCTCATATACCCTCTTGGGGTATCTCCTTTTCATATGACATTATATACCCTTAAGGGGTATCCGTCAACCCATAAATATATAGTCCCCAGGGGTATATATTTTTTTACAAAAAAGAGACAAGCTTCACTGCCTGTCTCTCATTATCACCCTATGCCACTATTCTCAAATCATCCACTGAAATGTACTGTGTCCTAAAGATACTCATCACAGAAAGACACTGCACCACAGAATACTGTTAATTTATCGAATGATTACTTCAAAAGATCCTACGAAGGTTTCCCCTGGATTTAAGCTGTTTCCATACTCTCTGTCTTTTAACTCACCGTCGAAGTCCTCACCGTCTGCTCTGCCATACCATGGCTCAATGCAGATGAACGGAGCATCCTTGCCAACTGGAGACCAGATACCAAGGACAGGTGTTGAGAACTTAACTGTCACATATTCTTTTCCATCTGGATCCACCAGGGAAGTCTGGTCAGCTTGTGCATCATTTAAAATTAATGCATCGTTAAGGAATAAGTCATGAGACGGAGTTAAAGTTCCATCCTCGAGCTGCATCTCCTTGGCGGTTCTTCCAACAGTTCCATTACTCAAACTGGAGACAAAAATCTTATCAAGCTTCTGTCCATTTTTGGAGAGGGCAATTCGATACTGACTCCAATCTCCTTTCCCGTCAAGTGGGCACATAAAGGCTGGATGACCACCAATAGAGAAATGTAACATTACTTCCTCATCTGGATTATCCACAATCCACTGAACCTCCACGGTATCCTTCTTTAAGATATAACGAATCTTAAGTTCAAAGTGGAAAGGATAGTTCTCCTGGGTCTTCTCGTCATCTGTCAACGCATAGAGGAGGGTATCCTCTGTCTGCTCTACCAGCGTGAATTCATGGTCTCTGGCAAAGCCATGCTGACCCATCTGATATTCCTTGCCCGCATGGCGGTACTTATTATTCTTTAAAGTACCAACCAGTGGGAAAAGTACTGGTGCGTGACGTCCCCAAAACTTAGGATCTCCCTTCCAGAGATACTCCACATCACCTTTCTTCAGAGAAACTGCTTCCGCACCATGTGTTGATACTGTCAGTGTCAAGTTGTCATTCTTTAATACATTCTCCATAATAATCCCCTGCTTTCGTTCTTTTTCCAATAATACTATTATATCCATCTCCGATGAGGTAATCAATCAGCAATCTCTTAGTATCTGTAATAACTGTACATTTACTCAAGTGTAATCAATATGACCTGGTTATCCTTGCTTTCCTTGATCAGCTCCATCCGTAAATCCACCCAGTGAAAAATGATGTAGTAATATTTGTCACCTTTTCCGAACGTCTGAGCATAGTGCATCAGATATTCCTTGCACATTTTTTCCGCATGATCCAGACTCTGGAGGACGAATGCGGTTTTCGACTGCTTCTCCGCTCCAAGACTGGAGTCAAACCCACAGCAGAATGCAAGGAGATGATTCCAGCCATCCGTCAGATGCTGCTCAGTGCTGACCTAGTAAAAAATGAAAGCCCTCTCCATCGCTGGAATTGCCTTCGGAGTACTGACGACGGTGCTTAGGGTCGCCCTTCGTGAATCTTGAGTAAATTCTATGTGGGATATATTGTAGGTGTCTTTATAAAATGTTACAATAAAAATAATAGATAACCGTTCTTACATGATCGAAAGGAGAGGAAAACTATGAGGAAAGTGAAGAAAGCCCTGCTTGCAATCTGTCTTGGACTGACTCTGGCCATGACAGCTCCCGCTGTCTTACCGGCACATGCCAGCACCGTTGCCACGGTACAGGCCAAGAAGAAGAAAACACAAAAAGTCAAGATAGCTGTCGGACAGAAACAAGGGATGTATGTTTTTGGCAACGGTAAGATCCGGAGTGTCAAATCATCCAAGAAGAAAGTCGCCAAAGTGAAGAAAAAAGGTAAAAAGAAATTCTGGATCATCGGCAAGAAAAAAGGTAAGGCAACCGTAAGTGTAAAACTTACCAACGGCCGCACATTGAAATGCAAGGTCTATGTCCGCGATATCACAATCTCTCTGCAGAACAATACAGCAGGTGATCAATATGCCCGGTACACCATTAACAGCTGCCAGTATACAAAACAATATTTTTCTTACAACAATACATTTAGTTCTAAATTAACGATAAATGTAACCCGAACCTACAGCAAATATAATTCATCCTACAACCATATCGACTATAAGCTTTATACTTCGAATGGTACTTACGTGAAAGATGGTTTTGCCTCAGGGGACTCTAATTCCCTTACCAGCTATCTGAATGACCTGCCCGCAAACCAGAACTATGTGATCGTATTTAATAATTAATTTAGAAAAGCCCCGAAGCTGTCACTCCGGGGCTTTTTGATTGAATGACCACTGTGGACATTCCCATCCTTTTGCCTACATGAAATATACACGGATCAATGGGAATCGTCAAATCATTTTTCAGAAAGGGTCAGAAAGGGATCTTGTTCTTCCATTCCGAAGTCACTCTTCATCCCCTGTCATCTCTCTGCCAGATGGGAAAGGCATGGTGGATGAATTGAATATCATCTCTTCCTCAGGAATACTTGAATTGCAGCTTTCACAAGATACACGCTAAGAACATAACGACCAACTTGTCCTGAAGAAAGCCCCGGACCACTCCGGCTCCTTTCCCTATGACCAATATTCCCATTGCCTAAATTATATGGCCAGTGCCTCTTCATCGAGGATCTTCTTGGCAGCCTTATAATCATCAAAAGAAATCTTTAACATTCGGCAGGCATCCTCAAGAGAAACATGACTTCCATCTGACAGATTTTCAACATACTGAACTGTGCATTCCGCCTGAGCAAGTCGTTTTCCATAATCTAAATATCTTTCCATTGCTGTCGACATATGTTTCCTCCCCTCGTATAATAGTTTTATAAAGTTAATAGTTACTACTGAATGAGAACTCATTCGA
>JAXJRI010000074.1:0-8999 GCA_036310685.1 Lachnospiraceae bacterium
AAAGTGGTTCAGCTGTGGCATGCCTGTGGTGCCTTTAAGACCTTTGGCTTAAGCCGTATCGGTAAGCCGGGCGGAGCACCTCAGAGTTCGATGAATCATCGCAATTATGATCTGGTTCCCGTCAGCAGTGAGACGATACGAGGAATTTACAGTGAAGCATTTGCTATTTCCATGGCAAAGGTTCAGTCACTTGGAGTTCCAAGAACAGACCTTCTCTTCTCTTGGGAATATAAGCGCAAGATGAGGGAGGAGCTGTATGAGAAATATCCAGTCCTTCAGGAGAGCAAGGTGATTCTTTATGCTCCGACTTTCCGTGGAGATGGAAATAAGGATGCCTACTTCCCATTTGATAAATTTAAAGCAGATGAATTTATGGATAAGATGCCGGAAGACACTGTCCTCGTCGTTAAGAATCATCCTTTTGTTCGTCAGCATATTGAGATTCCCGATGAGTGGAAAGACAGGGTACTTGATCTGAGTGATGAACACATCAATCAGCTGATGCTAGTCAGCAATCTCCTGATTACAGATTTCAGTTCCTGCATTTTTGAGGCTGCGATTCTAGATCTGCCAATTCTTTTTTATGCATTTGATAAGGAAGAATATATTAGGGAGAGGGATTTCTATTTTGATTATGATCAGCTCACCCCTGGCCCTGTCTGTCAGGAATTCGACCAGCTGACACAGACGGCTTATAAGATGGTCACTGGAGAAGAGTATCTGACAGAAGAAGATGACATTGGTAAGAAGGCTCAGGAATTCCGAGAGGCATTTATTGGGTCGATTGACGGACATAGCAGTCAGAGAGTCGTGGATTATATCAAGAAGCGTTATCTCAAATAGTGAAAAGCATATCTAGAGAATAAGAAAAGGAACGGCCTTGTGTGACCGTTCCTTTTAGTTAACTTATCTTGTCGAATGGAAATTCTCAAGCTCTTCTGGTGAGAGAGTCTTCAGATAATTGATGGAAGTCATAACAAGGCGATAGCAAAGCTGTGCCATGCGGTCAGGATTCATCCTTTCATCATCATATGCCCAGATGTGAAGCATACCCATTACTCCAGTGACATAGTATGAAGACAGATATTTGTGATCCTTGAAATTGGACCCAAGGTCTTGTTTCAGTCGTTCGGCAATCTTATCATCTACCATGACATGAATCTCGCGAGTGAATTCTCTGTCACCGTTCTCTCCGAAAATCACCTGGCAGAACTCCAGATTGCGGTATATGGCCTGCAGCAGACCACTGATAAACTGGAAGGTACCCTCTTCAGAATGTTCTTCCTTATAAGTGAGGAAGACCTGATTGATTTCCGTCACCAGAGTCTGTTCCATCTCTTTTAAAATATCATTAATATTGTTGTAGTGGAGATAGAAAGTGGAGCGGTTGATGTCTGCAAGGTCTACCAGTTCTTTCACTGTGATGTCTTTGATGTTTTTAGTCTTCATCAGCTCGATCAGACTCTTCTGAAGTTGAGCCCGGGTCTTTCTGACGCGTCGATCATTCCGTTTCATAACGATATATCCTTTCTGTGTCAGAGCCCTTAAGTATAAGGTTTCTGAGAAATTAATCATTAATAAAAAAAGACGAACTGTCCATTAATAATCTATATTTTATTATAATTCTGTCAGTGAAAAAAATCAATATACTAATTTTTATTTATTTAGAACTGTTAAAGATAACTGTATGTGTCAGGCAAAATGAGAATGCCCGCAGGTTGACATAATAAGCCGTATAAGCTAAAATATGAGAATCTTTTGGCAGAATAAGAATACTGATAAGCAGATATGTATTTATCAGGGGATATTCTAGAACTTGTGCAATATGTTATATTTATAAAAATATTCCAAAATTTGGTTGACATCTTTTGACAATGTGATATACTCAAATTGCATTGAAGATATCCAATGATTACCATATAAAGATACAGGAGAGGAGTATTTATATGCAGAGTACAGGTATTGTAAGAAAGTTGGATTCCCTTGGTAGAATTACACTTCCTATGGAGTTGCGCAAGAGTTTTGATATCGGTGACAGAGAGCCGCTGGAGATTTTTACAGAAGGCGACAAGATCATCATTAAGAAGTACAATCCAAGTGATATCTTTACAGGACAGTGTGAAGATCTGATCGAGTACAAAGGTAAGCGTGTATCAAGAGACACGATTAAAGAGCTTGCAAGAATTGCAGGATATAAACTTTCTGAATAATTGTCAGTAGACATATTGGGCCGCTATATCCTTTTGGAGGGGATTGGCGGCCTTTCTTGCCTTAGCATGCAAAATGAACCGCCAGTGGCTGCTCATTTTGTTGCCTAGCATGTAAGCGAACTGCCAGTGGCAGTTCAGCTTGTTACAGTATAGACAGTTTATGCCAGGAGAGAACAATAACGATAAGGTATTTGAGAGGTAGAAAGAATGTTTGAAAAATTTCAGAGAAAGATGGTCAATGTACTCTTGTTTCTGGACTTGTTCAAAATGAAAAAGAGCATCCCGAATGATTTTTCCGGGGTGATGAAAAAGCAGGATGAGCGAGTACGCAGGCTGGTGCGCAGAGCCTATGAGATTCCTTTTTACAAGAAGAGATTCGACGAGGCTGGAGTGAAGCCAGAAGATATCAAGTGCGGAGATGATCTCTCGAAGCTTCCGCTTCTTACCAAAGATGAGCTCCGTGCATGGATGAATGAGCTCGACCAGGATCCAAAGTATAAAGAATGGTACCACGATACCACAAGTGGTTCCTCAGGAGTACCGCTGATGCTGTTAGTGTCTCCAAAGGAGAAGGCTTATAACATGGCCAATTGGTTCCGTGTCATGATGGTTGCTGGATATAATCCATTCTTTGGCAAGACGATGAGTCGTAAGAGTGCGCACAGTCTCTCAGCGGGTAATGATACCTTTCTTCAGAGGTTCGGTATTCTGCGGAGAGGATTTGTCGCTCAGTATGATCCTGAGCCTGATATTGTAAAGCGGATTAACGAGTACAAGCCAGATTTTCTCTATATGAATAAGAGTGAGTTCATGAGAATCTGTCTCTACTGCAAGCAGAATCATGTAGAGCTTTCAAAGCCGAAGTTCTACTGCCCAACAGGCGAGAAGATTGATGATACCGCCAGAAAGCTCTTCCATGAGATTCTTGGGCCAGGGATCATTGATTCCTACGGCACCGCGGAGACTGGTGCTGCCATGGTACGTCTTTTTGACAGCACAGAGTATATCGTTCATAATGATTCTTTTGTGGTTAATATCTATGACGAGAAGAACCGTCCGGCTAAGGAAGGTAATATTGTGGTGACACCACTCTACAAGACCGATCTTCCTCTGATCAATTATGCCATCGGGGATAAGGGAACCTGCGAGGTGAGAGATGGAGTCAGATATATCACCAGTGTTCAGGGTCGTATGAATGATTTCTTCCGATATGATACGGGAGAGGTTACCACCTTCTTTGAGATTGCACCGATAATTGCTCACTGTGAAGATATCTTCCAGATTCGATTTATTCAGGAGACTTACCATAAGATTCATATCCAGTGTGTTCAGAATAAGGAAGTGTCAGATAAGACGACAGATCAGATCGAGAGTGAGCTTACGGAGAAGTTGAATGCCAAGTTTAAACATCCATTCGAGATTGAGTATGAGTGGATGGATTCGATTCCACCAGATAAGAATGGTAAACTTCGTATGATTGTCTGCAATGTGGACTAGACGAAGGTCAGGATGGAAGGTTATAAAGATGAATATAGATAAAGAAAGAGAGGTCTGCCATGTCAGATAGTGGAAAGAGCAGGGCGAATGAATCAACCCGCATTCCAGATTCGATGATTGAGCAGGCGGAAAAGAATTCTGAGAATAATCAGAAGGCTTCTCTGAACAAGATGGCTTTCACATCGGGATTCTTCTATATCCTTGCTCAGCTGGCAGTCCGTGGATTGACATTTGCTGTGACACCAATTTACAGCAGATTGCTTTCGCCCGCTCAATACGGAGAGATCCGAGTCTTCGAGTCGTGGCTGCTAATAGCATATCCAACATTTTCGTTATGTCTTTGGAAGAGTGTCGATGTCGCTAAGTATGATTTTCGTAATAAGTTCAATGAGTATGTTTCGAGTGTACATACCTTGTCCTATATTGCTATCGCGTTTTTCTTCGGAATATGCATGCTATTTAAGCCGCAAGTAGAATTCTTATGCAGCATGGATGACCTGATGTTCTATACATGCTTCCTCTATGTATTCACATACACAAGTATGCTGTATCTGCAGAGGAGAGAGAAGCAGGTTCTGAGGTACAAGTTCAGTACCCTGGCGACGCTTCTGACAATTGTACCGGGAACCTTGTTATCTATCGCCATGATCTATGTCGGAAGAATGCACGGTCATTATCATCAGTTAGTGCATCTGAGAATTATCGGTTATTATACACCGCAGATTATTGGCGGAGCGATTATCGCCATTGTTCTATGGTGGCAGGGTAAGAATTTTTACAGCGGAAAGTATTGGAAATACGGACTGGCCTACAGTCTACCACTGATCCCGGAGGCACTTTCTATTCAGATTATGAATCAGTCAGATAAGATTATGATTCAGCACATGATTGGAAAGACCGAGACAGGAATTTTCGCCTTAGCAACCACAATCTCTTTTATCATATGGATTCTTGAGGATTCTGTGTGGAATGCTTGGATACCGTGGCTTTATGAGAAGATTGCCAGAGATGAGACGGGGGATATTGCAAAACCGTGGACAATGGTCATGCATATCTTCGGAATCATGTCTTGGGGACTGGTAATTCTAGCACCAGAAGAGATTGCAATTTTGGGTGGAAAGAATTATCGGGCAGCGATGTATCTGATTGCCCCTATGGTTACAGGAACACTGTTCCGTTTCTTTAGTTACAGTTATTCTGCGATTCAGAATTATTATAAGAAGACAACCTATGTGGCAGCGGGAACCATAGCGACTATGTTCCTCAATGTTATTCTGAATTATATCTGTATCCTTAAGTTTGGATATATGGCAGCTGCTTATACGACGGCCATTTCCTACGTGGTGCTCCTGATTATTCAGGGAATTCTGGAGTACAAAGTGACAGGACAGGTGATTGTGCCACTCCACAAGACAGTGATGATCGCAGTCTTCTATGGAGTACTGAATGTTATCAGTATGGGACTGTTTAAGTTCCCATGGTTTGTCCGTTACGCAATGATCGTGTTGGTAGCACTGTTCGTGCTTAAGTTCATGGCACCACAGCTCAGAGCTATTTTCAAGATGATTAAGGGATCAAAGAAGAAGTCAAATTAAAAGAAGTGAAACGAGTATAGAAAAACTCCGGACAGTGATGGATAGATCATCTTGTTCGGAGTTTTTGATCTCTATAGGTGTTAGTATGAGAATTTTAGAACGATTACTGAACCTTAATCTCAACCTTGTCCATGGCCTTAAAGAGAAGGTCTTGGGCATCTTTTAATGTCTTGCCCTTCGTGATGATGTGGCCGATGCGGTGAGGTCCGATGTGGAATTTATGTACTTCATCGCCTGGTTTGTAATCAAATTCAACTTCATAGATATCATCATTAGGGTCGTTGTTATCTTTCTCAGATACAATCACACCATCCTTGTCGCTCATAAGTAGGTGGCTGGCATTCGGGGTCTTAGTCTGATCGAAATCGAATTCAGGATCCTCTCCGATAGCAACACGGAGAATCTTCTCATAGTAGTTGAAACCATAGTAGATGCCGACAAGCTCTGCTAAGCAGGTAGCGCCGCATCTTCCGCCGAGCTCTAAGACATAAGTCTTACCGTCTTTTAAAATGAAGTCAGCATTGATAGCGCAGTTATCAAGCTTCATAGCTTTGACAGAGCGGCGTAGTTGTTCCTTAGCATCTTCAATGGTTTCAGGATTCAGATCATACGGTGCGAAATGTCCGATTGGAACACCGGTATCTCCATGGAAGACATAGTCTCCATGTGGAAGAATGAACTGAACTTCCCCGTGGTAGACGAAAGCCTGAGCACCAAATTCTTCTCCCTCGATAAATTCTTCGATGATGAAGTAATCCTCTCTTGTGTATTCCTTAACGTAGGCGATCGCCTTGTCGAACTCATCATAGGAATCTACACGGATGATTCCACGACTTCCTGAAGAATCCACAGATTTAAAAATGAGAGGGAATTCTAATTCTTTGATGGTGCCCTTGATATCAGGATCATTAAAGAATACTTTACGGAAGCGGGCAGTGCGAACATGCTCTTTCTCATACTGTGCTTTCATTAAAGATTTGTTGCTGGCAATCTGGGAGGCTTCATAAGAGAGACCGCAGAGTCCGAGTTCATCGCAGACACGGCCTACTGTGTGCATACACACATCAGTACCTGTTGTCACGATACCATCAACCTTCTCCTGGCGACAGATCTCAAGAATCTTGTCTTCGTCTACGGTATTCTCATAGTAGACTTTATCTGCCAGAGCGAATCCAGGATAATTGCCCGGGATGCTGGAAACGATTGTGTAAAGCCCGATCTCTTTGGCCTTTTTGATCAGTGGAACCTGGTAAATGCCAGCTCCGAGAATCATAATCTTTTTCATGAATCGATACCTCCTATTAATTATACTGTATGTGTCTCATTCGAATGATCTGTATGGCTTTCGTCTGAGGCTGTCTCAGAGTTGTCAGTGAAAACCTTTGGTGTGTTGCTTTCTTCTTTGAGCACAGCATCTCTGTCATAGACATTGCGGATGACGAACTGAGGGTTCTTATTCATACCTAAGAACATACGGCCTAAGTACTCTCCGATTAGTCCAAGGAAGAGCATGATAATTCCGGAGAAGAAACAGATGGCAGCCATCATGGATGGCCAGCCGACAGCCATGCCAGGATTAATCAGCTTGCGGATGATAATTATAATTGCAGAGATGATGCCGAGTAATGAGAAGAAGTATCCGCAGTAGGTTGCCAGTCGAAGCGGAACAACAGAGTATCCCATAATGTTAGACCACAGTTGTACCAGCTTCTTAAAGGTATATCCTGACTGACCAACTTCACGCTCAAAATGCTTGATTGGGATACAGCTGATATTGCGGGTTGTTCTCAGGAAGAGTCCCTGCAGATGTGTGTAAGGACTCTGGTACTGGACGACATAATCACGTACAAATTTACGGATGACCCAGTAGCTGGATGTCTTCATGTTTTTCGGTTTTCCGATCAGAATACGGACAGTCTCATAGTTGACGAAGCTTCCGAAGTTACGGAAGCCGGAATGCTTCTTCTCAGGATAATATCCGTAAACGATATCGTAACCTTTTTCAATTTCTGTGAGCAGATATTTTAACTGGGATGGATGTGTCTGCATATCATCATCCATCGCGACAATGTAGTCTCCCTTAGCATAATTAAGACCGGCCATCACTGCATTGTGCTGGCCGGAATTTTTGGCAAGAGAGATCGCTGTGACGTAAGGATAGTCTTTCGCAAGTGCTTTCAACTCTGCTAATGTCTTTCCTCCATCGGGAGAATAATCATCGACGAGCACGAACTCATACTGATGAAGACCGAGACGGTCGAACTCCTGACTGGTGAGTGTCACCACTTTGCGGATCGTGGCACTGGACTTATAGCAGGGGATAACCACGGAATATAACATGTGATCCTCCTGTATATATTAGTGATGTTATTCTAGTAGAATTATTTAGAATAGAATTCTTTAATCTTCTGGCAAACTGTGAGAACTTTCTCTTTCTCGATACCATAGTAGAGAGGAAGTCTTGCAAGACGCTCGCTCTCTCTGGTTGTATACTTATCTTCACCGTGGAAGACACAATACTTCTGACCTGCTGGTGCTCCATGAAGAGGAATGTAGTGGAATACAGTGGAGATCTCATTGCTCTTTAAGAAGGAGATCAGCTCTGTACGCTCTGCCAAATCCTTTGCCTTGATGTAGAACATGTGGGCATTGTGAACGCAGCCTTCTGGAACAACAGGAAGATCAATGTATCCGGCATCTCTCAGTGGGGTCAACTCCTCATAGTAGAGATTCCATGTAGCCATACGGTCATCGTAAATCTTATCTGCAATCTCAAGCTGAGCCCAAAGGTAAGCAGCATTTAAATCACTTGGCAGATAGGAAGAGCCAGCGTTAACCCAGGTGTACTTATCAATCTGTCCGCGGAAGAACTTGGAACGGTTCGTTCCCTTCTCACGAATAATCTCAGCGCGGTCTCTGTCTTCGATATCATGAAGGAGGATTGCTCCGCCCTCACCCATGCTGTAGTTCTTAGTCTCATGGAAACTGTAGCAGCCATAGTCACCGATAGTTCCTAAAGCCTTACCCTTGTAAGTGGACATAACTCCCTGTGCAGCATCCTCAATGACGAGCAGGTTGTGTCTCTTTGCAATATCCATGATGGTATCCATCTCGCAGGCAACACCAGCATAATGGACTGGAACGATTGCGCGAGTCTTGTCAGTGATGGCATCCTCAATCAGAGTCTCATCGATATTCATAGTATCAGGACGAATGTCGACGAAGACAACCTTAGCTCCTCTTAAGACGAAAGCGTCTGCTGTGGAGCAGAATGTATAAGATGGCATGATGACTTCATCACCAGGTTTGATATCTGCAAGAAGGGCAGCCATCTCAGTAGCGTGAGTGCATGAGGTGGTAAGCAGAACCTTAGCAGCACCTGTCTTCTCCTCAAACCATGCTGAGCATAACTTGGTGAACTCACCATCGCCACTGATCTTGTGGTTCTTAATTGCTTTTTCCATATATTCCATGGCCTTTGGAGCACATGGAGGGATATTAAAATTAATCATATATCTTTCCTTCTTTTCTTATTTTGAAATAGTTCTCTTCAAATATAATTCGATTTATTATAGCAAATGTCGATGGAAAAGTATAGTGATTAGCCACCAAATTCCCCTTCTTGACTCTAAAATGTAAAGAAATTATACTGTGACTACAGTGTCAAAACTCATCATCCCACGGAAGCTTGCTTCCA
>JAXJRI010000075.1:0-21488 GCA_036310685.1 Lachnospiraceae bacterium
ACTCTGGAATTGGAAGTAAACTATGGGAGATAGGACCAATCTTATTGCCTCGTTCGAGGTAGATTCTCTTTTCCCAACTGACATTACTTTTACACTATCTCTCAAAGAGCAAGGCTTGTTTTTTGTAAACATAAAGTGTATAATAGAAAATGTCAATTAGATAACACATTAAACCGATGAAGCGGAAGTAGTGTCATTGAAGATCTTACAGAGAACTGGAGTAGGTGAGAGCCAGCAGAACACTGGATGGTACGTTGGTCCGCTGAGGGCTTCCGGAAAGCTTTATATAATAAAAGTGAGTATGCGAAGACGTCAGGCTCCCGTCATTAGCCAGAGATATGATAGTATCTTGGATAAGTGTCCGGATTCGTTCGGGAATTAAGGTGGCAACGCGGTAATATATCGTCCTTAGTGAATTAAGATTCACTGAGGGCGTTTTTTATTATCTGGCATGCAAGTGAAGTCCTGGTCGTACTTCAGCCTGTTTCCATATATGCAAAAGGGATTGCCAGTGACTTTCCATCTTGTTGTGGATTTTCGTCTGCTGAGTGACTGGATGACTGACTGGATTGATAGAGAGGAGAACTAATATGAACGGATACAGTATTTATATGCCTTGTTACACAATTGGACATGATGTTTATGAGAAGATTCCAAAGGTGGTCTTAGATTACGGGTCTTCTGCTGTCATCATCGGCGGACAGAAAGCCCTGGCAGCGGCTGAGGACAAGATCCGCAAGGCAGTGGAAGGTAAAGTAACCATCACAGGTACCCTCTACTACGGCGGTGAATGCACTTACGAGAATGTACAGAAGCTGGCAGATAAGCCGGAAGTCAAGGAAGCAAATCTTCTCTTCGCGGTTGGCGGAGGAAAAGCAACCGATACGGTAAAGGCTCTGGGAGAAACCATCAATAAGGCTGTCTTCGCCTTCCCAACCATCACATCGAACTGTGCCGGATGCACTTCCGTCAGTATCATGTATCATGAGGACGGTTCCTTCTTAAAGCCCTTCTTCATCACCAGACCACCACTTCACACCTTCCTTGATCTTGATATCATCGCCGCAGCACCTTCCAAATACATGTGGGCTGGAATGGGCGATACTTATGCCAAGTATTTCGAATCCAACATGTCCTCCCGCGGTGAGGAACTCTCCCACTACGTAGGACTGGGGGTCACCATCAGCCAGATGTGCCTCTCCCCAATCATGAAGTACGGCCGCAAAGCCCTGGAGGATAACAAGAAGAAGATTGCCTCCAAGGAATTAGAAAATGTTGTGCTGGCAATCAACGTAACCACTGGCATGGCCTCCATATTCTTAACCAAAGATCAGATCATTGATTATAACACTGGTCTGGCTCATGCCATCAACTACGGCCTGACTTCCTTTCCAGAGGTGGAGAAAAACCATCTTCACGGTGAGATCGTCTCCTTTGGTGTTCTGATTCTCTTAGCCGTCGATCAGGCTAAAGATTCCGATCAAGGCTTTACCCTCTTTGATACTCTCTACTCCTTCAGTCATGACACCGGCCTTCCGACCAAGTTAGAAGATTTGGGACTAACAACAGAAGACAGAGACATTGTCATCACCAAAGCCCTTGAGATGAAGGATATCGACCACAACCCTTACAAGATCACAAGAGACATGATGGAACAGGCATTTGACCGATTGGATGCCAAAAATAAAGAAATGTAAGCTAGCGCGTTAGAAAGGAGTAGTAAGAATGAATTCCAAAGAAATGTCAAACAGAACCCCATTCAACTTAATTCTGGGAGTCGCCTTCGTATGGTTTACCACCCATTTTGGCGGCGGATTTGCCTCCGGCGCTCAGCTCTATCAGTATTTTGTCCGCTACGGATCCTACTGTATTTTCATGCCGATTCTGGCAATGGCATACAATGCGATCTTCTTCAGCTACTGCCTGCGCTTTGCCAGAAAGCACCAGGTTTATGATTACCGGTCCTACAACAATGCCTTCTATGGCAGATTCTCCGGAATCTTTTCCAACCTGTTTGAGTTCCTCTATATCGTCGTCATGTGTGTCGCTCCAGCCGTTGCTTTTGCAACAGGTGGTGCTACGCTGAATACGATCACAGGAATCCCTTACCTTGTCTGCACTCTGATTATCGGTGTCTTTATCTTTATCGTCGCCATTTTCGGGACGGACTTGGTTCGTCGCGTATCTTCCGTGCTTTCCCTCGTCATCATTTTGGGATTATTGGTTGTTTATATTCCAAATATCTTCGCTAGAACCAGTCAGATATCTGCCGCGGTTTCTACCTTAAACGCCCAGCATCTGTCCTTCGGAAAAGCTCTCTACTCTGCTTTTCTTTATGGGACCTTCCAGTTATGCAACGTGGCTGTCTTCGTTCAGCATGCCAAGACCTTCGAAAAGCCTTCTGACGCCAAGAAGAGCATGATCATCGGATGGATCATCAATTCCATTCTAATGGTTGTTGTTGTCTTAGGTCTTCTGACCGTTTCCACTGACCCAGGAATGGCAGGCCAGCAGGTACCGACCGTCTTCATGGTACAGAAGGGTATCGGGGCCAAAGCACTAATCCCGATTATCTCTATCTTAATCATCCTCGGTGCGGTTACAACCGCTGTTAACATGGTAGCCGCCATGGTAAAACGTATCGGAGCAGCCGTTCTTACCGGAGAGGAAAAAAAGATGACAGAGAACGGGCATCCGGTATTCAAAACCATACTGATTGCTCTTGGATGCTGTATCGTGGATTTCTGTATCGCTCAGTTTGGACTTCTGACCCTGATTGCTAAGGCTTACAGCTTCATCGCATACCTGGCAATTCCAGTCATCTTAATTCCTTATCTCATTCATATGATTGTGACCAGATTCGATACCAGATAAGATTACTCATTCTTCTATCTGCGCCCTTTTCTTAAGGTAATCGGTCAGATATTCAGCAGTCCCCTCTTCACCCAGTCTTCCAGAATTAATGGTAATATCATAATTACGGCAGTCGCCCCATTTGCCACTGCAATAGTAGTTATGATATTCCTTCCTGTGATGGTCCACACGTTTGACTCGAATCTCTGCCGTAGATTCATTAATGCCGTCTCGCTCCATAACGGTGGCGATACGATAGTCTATATCAGCAACGACGAAAATTGGGATTAAAGCATCATACTCTGATAACACTGACTCCGCACATCTTCCGATGATGACGAAGGACTCTCCCTTCTCCGCTAATTCATGGAGATAGTCAAACTGCATCCGTGCAATATTCTCCTCTGGAGAATAGTTATAGCCTCTGACAGTTCGGGAAAAAAGCCGATTGCGAGGAATCTCGTCATATTTTTCCAAATTCTCTGCATCTACCTTTTTTATACCCGCGATTTCACGAAGCAGGCTTCTGTCATAAAGAGGCAATTGCAATTTCTCCGCAATGATCTCTCCAATCCTGTGTCCTCCACTACCGTATTCCCGTCCGATTGACACGATTAACTGTTTTGCCATAATCTCACTCCCTAACAATACCTTACAAAAATGAATAACATAGATACAAGACATACG
Source organism: Lachnospiraceae bacterium (assembly GCA_036310685.1). GTDB lineage: Bacteria > Bacillota > Clostridia > Lachnospirales > Lachnospiraceae > Anaerobutyricum. The sequence goes on from JAXJRI010000075.1 coordinate 3,541, forward strand.
AGGAAAGTAGCAGGCGCAACCTTCTTACAATATCTGCCCCATCCTACTGGGTAACCTTCCTTACCAGCAACAGCGATGCCGACAACATTCGCGGAAGCACCAATCGGAGTCGCAGAACCACCGATATCGGTTCCCATGGATAAAGTCCATGCCAGAGTTGCCAGATCGACACCATTGGCAGCTGCCAGGCTTCGAATGATTGGAATCATCGTTGCTGAGAAAGGAATATTATCAACGAAAGCAGAAGCAATCGCGGAAATCCAGAGGATGATGGCAACCATCAGCTTGAAATTACCGCCGCTTGCCTTACCGATAAAGGTTGCGATGACTTTTAAAACTCCTGTCTCTTCCAAACCGCCAACGACAACGAAAAGTCCAATGAAGAAGAGCAAGGTCTTGTAGTCAACCTTACCGATGAGCTCTCTCGCATGTTTTTGGTAAACAAGAATAGTTAAACCCGCAATGAAGGTTCCGATAAAAGCTACCGTAAGTCCTGTCATCGCATGAGTCACTAATAGTCCAACGGCAATCGCAAAGATGATAACCGCTGCAATAAAATCTCTCTTGTTGGAGATGGCACTCTCTGGGGATGGAATCTTAGAGACATCGACCGTCTGTCCTTCCTCTGTAATCAGTTCTTTTCGATAAGCAAGATAGAAATAGATTAGAACAACAATCAAACCAATCAGTGACATAACACCAGTATTCATAAGGAAATCAAAGAAGGAATATCCTAAGGACGTTCCGATGATGATATTTGGGGGATCACCACACATGGTCGCAGAACCTCCCAGATTCGCGCAGAAGATTTCCGAGAAAATCATAGGAATTGGATCAATTTTCAACAGCTTGGCAAGTTCTACCGTCACGGCAGATAAGAACAAGATGACCGTGATGGAATCTATAAACATGGCAAGAAGTGCCGACATAATCATAAAAGTTACGAACAGCGGAATCGCTTTATAATGAACCAGTTTGGCAATCTTTAGACAGAGCCAGCGGAAAAAGCCTACTTTTCCCATACCTTCTACCATGACCATCATTCCAAAAAGAAAGATGATCGTCGACCAGTTGATACCCGTCGAGGCAGTATTGGCCTCATTGGTCACATACCAGAAAGATGGCTTAGTGATACTCTGGATATTCAATGTACGCATGATTGCCTTGGTATCATTCATCACAATACCAAAAATAACGATAATAGTCACCGCACCACAGCCAAGTGTGACATAGTGTTTTTCAATTTTGTCCAATATTATCAGGAAAAACATAACCAAAAACACTATAATTGCCAGTATCTGAGCAAGCTTCATGCTGATTCCCCCTCTATATTTACAATATTTTTACATATATAAAGTCGAAATATGTACATAATTATCATATCATAAATTTACAGAAAATGTAGGGGGAAAATGCCAATTTCAAAAAACTTTCAGTGATGATAGGTATCCCCCTCACTTGATTATTACAGTAAGGGGATCTATCAAAACTGAGAGTTTAATATTTATATTCTAGTCTACTGGTGTGATGGAACCGTCTAAGAGACGAAGATTCTTAGCAATCGCACCCTGCCTTACATAATCCTCTCTCATATCCATCAGCTGATCCATGATCTCATGACGACGGAATGCCTCATAGATTGTTAAGATATGCTCATCTCCCATGGCCTGATAAATCATAAGCTGTCTTGGATTATCTTTAATTGCCCAGACTGAATAAGTAAGAATTGGGTGTCCCTCAGGGTCCTGAAGGAGGAATCCACCCAGAAGAGTATCTGCGAAGTTCTGAAGCTCCATATCCGCATACCAACCTGTATACTGTCCCTCATTAGCATCATCCAGATGAAGTGACTGGCATACACACCAGAAACGATAGATCTCAGTAGGATCAGCCATACCCTCATTCATAAGAGCAAAGGCCTGAATGGTTCCCTCATTCTCCATCTCTTTGACCTTCATCTCCTGATAGCAGCCAGAAACTGCAGTCAGACCGTAGCCGTTTAAGCACTGCATCCAGCCAAGTAAAATAGGATCTACATCACAGCGCTCCATGGACACAAGAAAGCCGTGTTCCTTTACCAAACGGGAAATGTCTGCACCAAATTCAGAGATATTGACTGCAAAATTGCGAGCCTCGTTCAGTAAGAAATCGTAACTCTGAAGAACTTTGCTCATATCACAGTTCTCTGGAAGCATTCTCATACAAAAGACCGTATCATACTGCTTATCAGGTAAATCATGAATCTCGGAACAGATAAACTCAATATTGTGAACATCCATACGCTCTGCCAGCTCCTTTGCTGCTGCAATGGCAGCCGGGCATCGGTCAACCGCGGTAATCTTGGAATCAGCAAATGCCATTCCTAAGAAGACAGACATGACACCGCACTCACATCCTACATCCAGAATCTCCTTGCCGAACACATCATGATTGTCCATGATCCAGTTGATAGCCTGACGATAGTTATCACCCTGATATCCTGCATTGAAAAGAAGAGCAGCGTCCAGACTCTGATTCTTCATCTGATAGAACTCTTTTAAATAATTAGGATTGGTCTCACTCTCACGAATCTTACGATAAAAATTCGTCAGCATTCCTCTTCCAATAATCTCTCCAAATCTTCTCTCAAATTGAGTGTAAAGACCTCGGCTCTTGAGTGGTGGGTCCATCTTAAGCTGGTGAATAAATTCTAATCCAAAATCTTTCTTTCTCATCGTACTATCTCCTACTAATCATAATCAAATGCGATACGCAAAACTCCATCCCTAAATTCACAACCAGTCACTTTTCTTCGGTTGACACGGTCTGGAAGACAAAATCTTCTGGCTTCATTTCTTACACGAAGAATCAGATTGGTGCCGTCCTGCTTCACTGCAATCTCTTCTCTTTTTGCATAAGGAAGGTGAACACAGAAATAACGAGTACCTGCCTCATCCTCAATCGTGAATGCAGGCTCCTTACAGTAGATCACGGATGGATCAGAATCCCCATAGAGCTGATTGGCAGCATCTAAGAGCTTCTCCTGCCCTCTCAATTCCTCCGACTGAAGTGGAAGGGAGAATAACTTTCTTCCGGGAAAACTCTCTTTCGCAATCTTTAAATTATTCTCCTGCACCTGATTCCACTCATCAAAATATCCTACCAGAGCTTCCTTCGGGTAGATTCGATTGATATAGACTGCATCCACACCGAAGTCAAACTCTGAGATCCAGGTAAAACTTCTTCTCGCCTCGTCTAAGACGATTCTTTCTGGTGTGGAGACGATTCTCATCGTTGTGACGTCCCGGTTTCTAAGAATTGCCTGCAGCTCATTCAGTCTCTTGGTAAGCTTGCTAAATTCCTCAAAAACGGCATCTCTAGGCTTTGGAACTGAAGTAGCTCTGGAAATCAAGCCTCCGAAACCTCTGGTGACTGACTGTAGCATTGGCATAATCCGGTCTCCCAGGACAGTCAGTTTCTCTGGATAACTGAGAAGAGATAAGGTCTCTCCAGTAGGAGCACAATCAACGACAACCACATCCCAACTGCCTTCATTCCAGGCATCTAAGATTCTAAGCAGAGCAAATGCTTCATCTAATCCAGGGAATCGTAAGACCTCATCAGCGGCAATTCCATCATTAGCCTTATCAGAGATGATCTGCTTAACATAATCACGGATATTGCCCCAAGCGCGAAAACTCTCTTCTACAAGATCAATCTCTGCCGCAAAAAGATTCGGAGCGATCTCCCTTTCCATATTGGCAAGCTTGGTATCATATGAATCCCCCAAACTGTGAGCCTGATCTGTGGAAAGAATCAATACTTTCTTACCTTCCTTTGACAACTTGAGAGCAGTAGCGGCAGCAATTGAGGTTTTTCCAACTCCGCCCTTACCGGTATAAATCAGAATTCTCATTCTAAGCTGTCCTCCTTTCCCTCAAAGTCAATATTAAGAACGCCATCCTTGAGAAAAGTCTGATTGATCTTCGCTCCGCATAAAACATTCGGAAGCGGTATATTACGAAGATATCCGCCCAGACGAATATCAATCTCTCTGGCACGAACTGTCACCTTGACTTTATCCTCGGTAGCTCCTGGGACCCTCAACATCAGGCGGTATCCGCCCTCGATTCTGGTATATTCCTCATTATCTTCCGTCACACGAACATCTAAGAGATCATCCTGATTCAGATATCCATCTACCAAGCTCTTGACTGCTTTCTCTCCCCTGATCTCCTCCTGGAACCAAGGAATCTTAGTAACGGGAACATGTGGGAAGAGATGATCTAATTCTGTCAGATATTGCTGCTGTATCTGATGCCAATGATCCATAAAAGGACTTCCTGTCTCTGCAGGCAAAATACGGTTGATAAAAACTCCATCCACCTGATAACGGTAGAGATGCAGATACATGTAAGACCGCTTGGTCTCTTCTACAACCATCTTCTCTGGGATGCAGACAATACGCACTGATGTTACCTCTGGATTTTTCAAGAGTCCCTCTAATTGGAGAGCCTCTTTATGAAAATGCTCTATCTCATTCATGGATTCCCTACTAGGCATCTGTACTTGATAGAAATGTTTCGCTGCTGGAGATAGAACCCTGGTCATCACCTTGCCGACAGGGAAGAACTTCTCCATATACCAGGCAAGGAGTTCTGGAAGCTGCAGAATAGAGAGAGTCTCTCCTGTTGGCGCACAGTCAACAATAATCCGATCAAACTCACCACCGTTATAGTAATCTCTAATCTTTAAAAGTGAAAATAGGTTCTCTAAGCCCGGAAGCGTATCATTCTCTCCCAATTCACTCTTTGGCAATCCTACTCCTGATAACAAGGTTCCAAATGCAGATCTTGCTTTCGGATAATCCTTTGCTAAAATCTGATCTGGATCCAATTCCAAGAGTGCTAGTTTATCTTCAACATATGTGAGTTTATTGCCAACCTGAGTCTCAAAAATATCTCCCAGATTATGCGCCATATCCGTACTTACTAATAATGTCCGCTTTCCCTCCATGGCAGAACGCAGGGCGTGGGCGGCAGCCACAGATGTCTTACCGACACCGCCCTTACCTGTAATAATAATAATTCTTCCCATACAGTAAAGTCCCCTTATCAAAATGAAATCTTATATCTGTTAATAGTTTAAAAATCAACTATCGTTTATTGTACCATGAAAGATAATCCCCTGGCAAACAGGCTAAACTGCCACTGGCGGTCCATTTTGCATACATGAACAGTAACGCATGCATGGCAACAAGCTGAACTGTCACAGGCAGTTCACTTGCATGCTTAGCAATAAAAAGGCCGGACCAAAGTCCGGCCTCTGCCTTTTCTAGAATAATCCCATCATCCTTGACGGAAGGATACACCAACCTCACCATGAGGATAGTTCCATGATTTTACAATCTTGCCATGAGAAAGAACACGGCATGTTCCACACTCAAGACATCCAAGATGTGAGAATTTTAAAGATCCATCAATATAGGTGTAGCAGCTTGCTGGACAAGCAAGTACTAACTTCTTGATCTCTTCCTCATCCTTGTAATCGGTATCTACATCGATATGAGAATTCTCCTCGTCGGTATGAAAGACATCAAGTCCCAGTTTATCTTCAATTGTCAATTTCTTCATAACGCACAGTCCTTTCCAATTTTAGAATGCATCCAAAACTTTAGTGATAAGGTCTACAAGTTCACGAGCACTTGTTCTTTCAGCCAGTGAATTAATGATAGACATGATTACACCCTTGCCTGCAACACCGTCAACTGTGAACAGTTTCTGACAAATGTCATCTGCCATAGCAGGAAGATCCTGGAAGATCTCACGTAAACCAAGGAGTGTTGGGAATCCCTTGTATGCATCAAGATCGTGCATAATGAAGCTTTCCTTCAGTGCTGTCTCATAAGAAGCAAGACTAGCCTTGCTGAAGTCCTCAAACTCTGCTGCGCGTAATACTGCCTCAGCTGCAAGACGTCCGGACTCGATAGCGAAATCCATACCTCTTACTGTGAATCCAAGGTTTACACAGAATCCAGCAGCATCACCTGTTACAAGAACGCCATCACCAACGAGCTGTGGAACCATATGGATACCAGCCTCTGGTACCAGATGCCCTGAATACTCGATAGATTTTCCACCCTCTAAGTATGGAGCGATGGATGGATGATTCTTATAACGCTCTAACATATCTGGTACAGAAACACCAGAATGTGTGATATCACTTAATGTAGCTACGATACCGATTGAGATAGAATCTTTGTTAGTGTAGAGGAATCCTCCACCGAATCCACCGAGAGTAGCATCACCAGCGGAAAGCCAGCATGTTGCTTCTCCGTCTTTCAGTCCGAAACGCTCATTGATAGTCTTCTCATCTAACTGGATTGTCTCTTTAGCTCCAACTGCTACCTGCTCAGGCTCAAGCTCTTTCTTAAGACCAATCTCCTGTGCAAGAAGGGAGTTTACACCATCTGCTAAGATAACAACGTCAGCGTAAAGCTGCTCGCCATCGTTCTCGATTCCTACAACCTTGCCATCCTCAACAACGAGATGATCAACACGGATACCAGGAATAACCTCAGCTCCTGCTTCCTCAGCCTTCTCAGCGAGCCACTGATCGAACTTACCACGGAGTACCGTATAAGATGCACTCTCTGGTGCGCTGCTTAACTTATTGGAATTATATCCGATATCTAAGGATCCGTCCTCTGTCATGAGAGAAATCTTCTCATGCTTAACGGTACGCTCGATTGGAGCCTCTTCTGCAAAGTTAGGAACAATCTTCTCAAGACTGTGTCCGTAAAGACGACCGCCGGTCATATTTTTAGCTCCGCAGTAGTCTCCACGCTCAATTACCATAACTTCTTTTCCGGCTCTTGCAAGAACAATTCCAGCGGAAAGTCCAGCAAGTCCTCCTCCTACGATTATGGCATCAAATTTATCCTCACCCATGTGTATTCTCCTTTATGTAATCAATCAATACGGGGTTGCCTTTTCGTACCTAGAACCAGCACGCATGCACCAAACATCCGTGACTTTGTTCTGACACGTTTCATGTTAAGTTTCAAAAATAGCTTCTCTAACTCTCTTCGTCTTAGGAAATGCTTAGTAGATTGGTACAGCCAGTCATAATTTTTCTTATGTCTCAGTCCTCCGCCTAAGATTGGCATAAGGAATCTGAAATACAGCTGATAGAACGGAAGTACCAACTTACAATCTGGAACTACAGAATCTAAGCAGTAGATTGTGCCGCCAGGCTTTACCACCCTGAGCATCTCTTTTAATACCTGCTTAAAATCCGCGGTATTGCGAAGGCCAAACGAGATGGTCGCCGCATCAAAAGTCTCATCTTTGAAAGGAAGATTCATCGCATCTCCTCTTAAAAATCTGAGATTCTTCTGACCAGGTCTGATCTTCTTTACTGCGACCTTTAACATAGCAGGTGAAAAATCAATTCCTGTTACAGCCAGATCTCTTCGTCTGCCTGCAACCTGCCATGCGATATCTCCAGTACCACAGCATACATCAAGCACCTTACCACGCGTCGGGGTATCATGTACCACTCTGGCTATCAGCATCCTCTTCCAACTCTTCTGAAGTCCTAAGCTGATGCGAAAATTCGCCCGATCATACCCTTTTGCGATCTCCTCAAAAACTCGATATACTTTCTCCTCTTTTCTCTGTTTATCCATGGAAAGCCTCCTTAAGAATCCATACAGCAAAAGCAGTAACATAAGCTGCATTCGCGATATAATTAAGCATTCCAATCGTCTTCATCTGAAGGATTCTTCCTTCCGGTTCCAGTCTCAGCTTCGCCAAGCTTATCATCTTTCGACCTGCAAGCAGAACAAGAAGTAAAGTAGAAACCAGACCAATCGGTCCAAGAGCGACAATTGGGAGTACCACGATTAACAGGTTCCAGAGAAGGAGAAGCATCCGGTAGAGAAAGAGTGTTGCTGGTCTTTTCAGCAATACAGGAAGTGTTCTCCTTCCTGCCTCAATATCTTTTTCAATATCACAGCCATTGTTGCTCATCATGATAAGACCAATACTGATGATCAGTGGGATACTGTAAATCAAGATATCCCAGTGAACCCTGCCATCTGCACAGGCTGCGATTCCTAATGGAATCAAACCACCCATGATCAGTCCGCTCATGAGCTCTCCAATCGGAAGATATGAGATTGGAAGTGGACCTCCTGAATAAAGTATGACGGTTATAAAACCTATCAGACCTATCAGAATCGGAGCCCATCCTGCACCGATGCAGCAGATCAAACCAAATACAGTACCTACTGCCAGAAATCCAATTGCCAGTCTCTTGATACTTTCTGGATTCAAATGATGATACAGGAGAACTGCATCATCTGCCTCCAAGGTATCGTCTTCCGTATCTGTCCCTTTGACAAAATCAAAATAATCATTCAGTGAATTCACCGCACTCTGGAAGAGGACACATGCTGCTAATAGCAGAATCCCTTTCCACCACGGAAGGCCATAGCCCATGACCTTGCAGTAACAGATTCCAAATAAGGACGGAAGAACTGCAGCAGCCCACGATCTTGGTCTTGCCTGAAGGAGTGCGAGTCTGAATGTCAGCGGTTGAAATTTCTCATCCATTTTGAAGCCTTTCTAACAGCTTCTGGATTCTTAATTTCGAACCTACTGTTCCCTCATCAGATACCTGGTTCAATAACTGGATACACTGATTATACAAGAGATGAATCGCATCTACAGTAGCTGAGATGCCACCATGTCTTCTCACTGCATCCTCCATCTGTAAGATCTCCTCGTCGGAAAGCCGACACTTCTGATTCTTCTCCATCATTGGAAGAAGTTCTTCTCGACCTCCCTCAGACTCTAAAGCCATCAAGAGTGGCATCGTGTAGATTCCATCATGGAAATCCTTATGTGTCTGCTTACCCTCTTTCGAAGTCGATGATGTGAAATCTAAGAGATCATCCCTAAGTTGGAACATGATTCCAATCTTACATCCAAGTTCTGATAAAGCCTTCTGATCTTCCTGCTCTAGGCCGCCACCTCGAGCTCCGATCAGACACGCTGCCCGAAAAAGATATGCTGTCTTTCCCTTAATATTCTCAAGATAATCCTCTTTTGTCACATCTAGATGATAGCGTATTCTGGATTGTCCGATCTCTCCGATACACATGTGCTCCATGGTATCAGAGAGAATCGAAGCAGTCCCTGAAAGATTTCTCTCCGCCTCAAAGCGGTTAACTCTTGCGATTAAAAAATCTCCCGCATACACTGCTGCATCCTTACCGTACTTACCCTGAATAGAGGGTAATCCCCGACGAAAGGGCGCATCATCAACAATGTCATCATGAACTAATGACGCAATGTGTGTTAATTCCACCATCGCTGCCTCTAAGCACAGGTTCTCGTAATGTTCCTGATAATCAGGACCGAGACCTGCACATAAGAGAAGCAGACGTGGCCGGATCATCTTGCCGGTTGAACGGAGCACATCATCGAGTACGTCTCCCACGCTTGTCCCTGCAAAAGAATGCTCTGTAATCTCTCGAATATATTCCTTTACTCGTGATACATCAGCTTCTCTCAGGAAACTCTCTGGTTGAACCATCTGACTCATAACTCATACTCTCCGTTCATAGATAATTTGTCTTCGTGGCTATTATTTTAATCCACGTTTCTCTGCAATGATTGTTGCAGTATGTTTTGCTTTAATTGGAAGATCTCTAGCATCGAGACCACCAGCGATCTGCATGATACATCCTGGGCAGTCCATAGCTACTACATCAGCACCACTCTCAACGATGTGATCAATCTTATTAGCAAGGATACCTGTAGAAATATCAGGTAAGAGTGCACAGTAAGCTCCACCGAATCCACAGCAGTTGTCATGGTCTTCCATCTCAACGAACTCAACGCCCTTAGTATGTTTCAGAAGTTCACGCTGCTCCTCTGTAACATGAAGCTCTCTGCATAAGTGGCAGGAATCATGGTATGTAACCTTAACTTCCTTGCCATCTCCAACATCTTCACATCCGCCAAGGTCGTAGAACAGCTTACAGAAGTCGAAGGACTTATCTGCTAAGATCTGAGCACGTTTGTGCATCTCTGTTCCTTCCTCGAAGAAGGTTGGATAAATACGCAGCTGATGTGTACATGATGGACATGCACTTACAACATAATCGTAATCCTCTGCATGCATACCTTCGATGTTGATCTCAGCTTCCTTAGCAGCGTTCTCAACATCACCCATGCTAGATGCAGGACATCCACAGCAAGCCTGACCCATAGGCATATCTACCTTATATCCGATAGAGTTAAGGTCTAAGATTACGTCTCTAGCAAGGTCTGTGTATACGAAGTCGAGCAGACATCCAGTAAACATAGCGATTGTTCCCTTAGGATTCTCAACCTTCTGCTGGATTGTTGGGAATACATCACGGAATGGAACTTCTGCGATGGTAGGGAAACTACGTCCTTCTGTCAGTCCAGACAAGAACATTGGCAGATGACGAATCATAGGAGCACCCTTAGTGAATGGTCCCTGAGCTACAGATGCGATACGAAGCATTGAGTGGAAGAGCTTACGATCTGTTACAGCATCAAGAGCGAACTTCTTAACTGCATTAGGATTCTTCTTAGCATCTGCCTCTCTTAACTTCATGATCATCTCTGGGATATGAAGTCCACCACCGCAGACCTCCTCACATCTTCCGCACTGCAGACAGATGTTCTGAATCTGGCTAGCTCTCTCCTCAGAAACAAGGAAGTGAGAAAGCAAGGTTCCGATACCACCAGTGTAAACCTTAGATCCGAATACATGACCACCAACTAATGCGAATGCAGGACATACATCAAGACATGCTCCACAACGGATACAGTTGAAGATTTCACGGAAATCAGGCTCATTTAAGATCTCACGACGTCCAGGATCATCTAAGATGATAACCTCGAAGTCTTTCTTCTCTTTGATATCATTCTCTTTATCAACTACAACTTCTGTTGCTCCAGTATACATGGAAATGTATGCTGTGATTCTCTGTGCCGTACCATTACGAGGAAGTACGCGGAAGATGTAACGTGCATCACTCATAGACTTAACGAACTTCTCAATACCAAAGATATACATATGTGTCTTTGGCAGAGTACCTACCATACGTCCATTACCTTCGTTAGTCATGGTGAAGATTGTACCAGTCTCAGCAACTGCTACGTTAGCACCAGAAACACCCATATCTGCATGTGTGAAACGCTCACGCATTACGGCACGAGCTGTCTTAACCTCTTCGGAAATGATAGGCTCGTTCTTCTTCTTAGTATAATCTGTAAATAAATCTGCAACTTCCTCTTTGTTAAGATGAAGAGCAGGCATAACCATATGGACTGGTGTGTTACCTTCCAGGGCGATAATGAACTCACCAAGGTCAGTCTCCTGTACGAGAACACCATCATCTGTCAGAACCTTATTGAAATGAAGCTCCTCAGATGCCATGGATTTAGACTTAACAATACTCTTAATGCCTTTCTCTTTAACGAAATTACGGATCCACTCCATAGCCTCGTCAGTACTCTTCATGATATGAACATGTCCGCCACGAGCCTCACAGTTCTTTGTGAACTCTGCAAGCATCTCATCTACATGATCTGCGGCATAAGATTTAACTTCTGTAATCTTGTCACGGTTTGAAATAAAATCGACGTCCGCATACGCTTTAGCACGTTTGCCTGGGTATGTCTTACAGAAAGTACCCAGTGTACGGGAAAGCGTACTATTATCCAATGCGGCACGTATCTCCTGTTTTAACTCTTCACTGTTTGCCATTGTATCTCTCCTTTGATCACTCGTCGTCCACAACTACAGCAGTCAGCTTAATCGGTCCATGAACACCTACCGTGCTGACGCACTCGATATCAGCTGTACGGCTAGGTCCGGTAATAAAACCGAAGAAATCAGGAAATGGATTGAGCTTGCTCATGAAATCAAACATATCATCATAAGTATCCATAATAGTTGATCCCTTAATAACACCTACATACTCTTCAGACATAGTAGCTACGATACGCTCATCGATATTGTCTCTGCCCTGTACCATAGTACCAAGCTCAGCAATACCATACTGGTTTTCAGTTACTCCGCCTTTCACAGTCTCGGCATTCTTTCTGATATGATCAGTATAAACCTTGATACCAGCTGCTTCCAACGCTTCTTTGACGCTTGCCTCCTGTAAGAATGGAGTCTCAGCAATACAGCAATCCTTTACACCCATCTCTGTAAAGACATCTGCTACAGCCTTGCCAAGTTCCGCTTTAGAGGCGCGTACACATGTTCCGTTAACACCCTCGAGATTCGTTTTGAATCTGTCATAAAGCTCGTCCGAAATTTTTGACATTTCTATCCCCTTTCCGACATAAAAATATGTGCCAGTTTCTTTATGTTTCTAGAGTAATACTTTGTAGATATGTTAGTCAATACTAATGTGACAATTTCTTGTGCATAACTTATATATTTTGGTGATATATCAGTTAAGTTTTGAATATTATTTCTTCAACTTTTTTACCACATTTTTGGAATATTTAGATATAATATATAAATTGCATAATGTTTTTTTATCTATACAATGCAAAATCGTACAAAAATATTGAAGATAGGGCTGATCTATGGTATCATGTAAAAAATAGCATTACTGCACAAAAAATTACTATTATTAGGAGGATATTTATGGATATAAGACATCTTGATCCGAACCCTACCGGATCCAGTGAGGGAACCAAGAGTGTATTAAGAGAAGCCATGGAGGCACAGAAGAAAGAAGTGAAGTTAAAAGGCGATCTCTGTCTCGATGATTCCGATCCAAACCTTGTATTAATCTGGAGCAAGGCAGAAGATTCAAGACATGTCGATCATATCGTATGCTGGAAGGTTACTAACCCAGAAGCCGAAGAGATGAAAGATATGGTTTCTGCATGGGAAGAATTCGTAGTACTCTCCGCTGATGGAAGACCACTTGGAACTGCCAGAGATTACTTCTTAACAAAGTAAGACTTTTTATTATGATAATATGCAAAAAGAGAAAGCCTTGAATCCAAAGCTTTCTCTTTTTTTGTTAACATGCAAGTGAAATACCAGTGGCACTTCAGCTTGCCGACGGCCTGTGGTAAAGGCTGTCCCCATATTAATTATGATACATTTCCAGATTGGTGAGGACTTCTTTTACAGTCTCAACTGGAATGATCTCTAGCTGATCTTTCACCTCCTGCGCGACATCTCGAAGGTCATCTACATTATCCTTCGGAATAAATACTTTGGTAACCCCAGATCTCTGAGCTGCCATCAGCTTCTCAGGAAGACCTCCAATCGGATTGACACCACCCTGCAGGGAGACCTCTCCCGTCATCGCAACATGCGGACTTACCGGAATTCCGGTAAAGAGAGAAGACAGAGCCGTTGTCAATGTGATTCCAGCGGAAGGACCATCCTTCGGAGTTGCACCATCTGGTACATGGATGTGAATATCTGTCTTATCCAGATTATCAACCTGGTCGGCAAAGAGATTCCTAACAAGGCTCATTGCAATCTGAGCGGACTCTTTCATCACATCCCCAAGCTGTCCTGTAATGGTCAGCTTGCCATTGCCTTTCATCTTGGAACTTTCTATATAAAGAATGGTTCCTCCAATCGGTGTCCAGGCAAGTCCTGTCACCACTCCCGGTGCTGCAGTGTCTTTCACCTTCTTCTGGTGAATTGGATTCATATCAAGATAATCCTGTAAATTACTTTCTGTCACTGTAATTGGCGCCTCATCTCCCATAACAAGCTTGACAGCCACACTACGAGAAATCGTATCCATCCTCTTCTTCAGTCCACGGACACCCGCCTCTCTCGTGTAATCTTCAATCACTTTGGCGATAACATCCTCAGACATAATAAGATCTTCATCCTCTAATCCCGCAGATTTCTTAGCCTTTGGAAGTAAATGTCTGACAGCAATCTGCTGCTTCTCAATCGGGGTATATCCAGGGAACTGAATGACTTCCATACGGTTAAGCAGAGGTTCTGGGATTGTATCCAGAGTGTTTGCAGTACAGATAAATAAGACGTCAGATAAATCATATGGCACGTTCATATAATGATCAGTAAATGTTGCATTCTGCTCTGGGTCCAATACCTCAAGCAATGCACTTGCCGGGTCACCGTTGTAGGACATGGATAACTTATCTACCTCGTCCAATACCATTACTGGATTGGAAACCCCACTCTTCTGGATTCCATCCATGATTCGTCCTGGCATGGATCCAATATAGGTTCTTCTGTGACCTCGGATATCTGCCTCATCACGAACACCTCCCAGGCTGACACGGACATATTCTCTCTTTAAGGCTTTGGCGATACTCTGACCAATACTGGTCTTACCCGTACCAGGCGCACCAACAAAAAGAATGATAGAACCAGACTGCTGCTTCTTCAGCTGCATCACAGCAATCTGCTCTAGGATACGTTTCTTCACTTTATCTAATCCATAATGGTCATCGTTGAGAATCTTCTTGGCATCGGCAAGATCAATATCCTGGAACTCTTCTTTCTTCCAAGGAAGAGAAGCTAAGAACTCCAGATAGTCCGTGATCATACCAGTCTCTGCACTGTTCTGACCCTCGGATTTGAGACGCTTTAAGAGTTTATCTGCTTCCTTCTTCGCCTCCTCATTCATGCCAGCTTCCTCAAGCTTAATCTCGAGCTTTCGAAGACCAGACATTTCTTCCGGATGCATCTTGTCGAGTTCTTTTTGCATGTACTCAATCTGCTTTTTAAGAGCCTGCTCCTTATAAGCCTTCTGATAAGCCTCCTGCGTATCCGTCTGAGCATTGATCTTCACTTTCATCATCTCAATGTACTCATAGAGCATAGACTCCATCATGTCAAAGCGAACCGACTTACGATCCTCTGTCAGAAGCTCGTAACGCTTCTCACTTGGAATATCCATCCATGGAGAAACCGCACAAATGATGTCACCAATATTATGCCAGCTCATCACATAAGTATCCATCATGGCTCCCCACTGATACTTCTTAGACATAGCCAAAATCTCTTCCCTGATTCGGAGGAATCTGCTTCTGGAATTCACGATATCAAGATCATCGACATCTAGCACCTTAGAAGTATCCAGTATAACTCTTCCGTCTGGAAGGAAATCGATATAATCGAGACGTACTCTGTGGGTCATATTAAGTTGAACAAATCCCTGTGAGCCCGCATCTCTCACAAATCCAGCAACTCCAATCGGATAGACGTTATCATTGCGTAACTGGTTCTGTCCCTCATCATCTTTTAACAGGATTAAGGTCACTTTCTCATCCTGGACTGCTTCCTTACCTGCGAGTTTCTTATATATATCTTTTCTAAAAACGATTGTAGAGTCAGGCACTACAATCATATCGCTGATCGGTAATACTGCCATAATTAATCTCCTTTTCAGTTATTCCGTAAATCATATATTCCACATTTCGGACTAATCGGGTAAGAAGTAACCTCTCCCAAAAGGGAGAGGACTAGTTTACATACCCTTTTTCATAAGTTCAGCGAACTTCTCCATCACGTCGATTAGAACAGTTCTTTCTGAATCGTCTAGACCCTGCATGGCCTGACGAACCAGATCACGCAGTGATGAGAATATGTCATCCGCCGCTTCCTGTCCTTTTTCGCTGTAATATATCGCCTTACACCGTCGATCCTCTGGATTCTCCCGAAGCTCAACCAGACTATCAGAATACATATTCGTAACCAAAGAATTGATAGTCTGCTTCGGCAACATCGTCCACTCATTCAGTGTCTTCTGTGTGCATCCTGGATTGTTATAAATTAGGTGCATAACCTGAATACAGTTATAAGTCATCCCATTCTGCTTGGCGAAATCCTCATAAGCCATATTAATCTCATGCTGCGCATTGAAGAACCTGCAGATCTGTTTCTCTAGATTATCCAATTATAATCCTCCTTTCGGTTCGTCCGATGTTAGGACCATTATATCACGGAATAAAAGATTGTCAACAATTAATTATTGCATTTTCTATTTTAATATACACGATGTGGGTACACTGCATCTTCAAACATCCAAGAATATTTTACTTCTCTAAGCAAAGGCCCCTAATCCAATCTTTCATCTGAATAACATTCTTCCAATCTTCTGGAATCTGGTCCGCTGTATAGTAAAGCCCCGCAAGACCACCCGCAACTGCCCCGACTGTATCGGTATCATGACCAAGATTGACCGCCTTTAAGAGACAGGTCTCATAAGAATCTGTATTGAGCAGGCACCAGACTGCAGCCTCAAGCGTGGAAACTACATAACCAGAAGAGGAGATCTCCTCATCGGGCATCGTAGAGAACATATCTAAATCAAACAGACGCTGGTAATGCATCTCGCACTCTTCACCTTCTTTCCAGCTTCTTAAATCAGCTGCATAGAAATCAAATGCTTGCTGACATCCCTCTTTGAGACATGCTCTTAAGCTCTTGTCTCTGCCCTCGATGATAGCCTTGACAAGGAAATAATAAATGCCACAAGCTGCCCTACTTCTTGGATGATTATGGGTGAGACCAGAAACCTGATGGATCAGATAAACTGCCTTATTCTCTTTCATTCTCCCTTCTCTCACTTCTCCTACAAAATAAATGCAGGCAGGAAGTATCCTCATTAGAGAACCATTCCCATTATCGTCACTGTGAAAACAGCCGCAGCTAGTGACGTCACCTTCTTTGGTGTATCTACGAATTGCAGTGTCTGTACTTACTCCACAATCAAAAACTTCTCCGAATGGGGAATATGCTCCGTGGAATCTCCAATTGGCAAAGCGCTCCATCATATCGTTCGGATCATAACCCTTCTCCCGAAGACTTGCCAAAGTTGCCAAGGCAAGACTGCTGTCATCCGACCAAGTTCCCATCGGCTGATCATGCGTACCGTACTCTCTCATCCCTATGACAGGATTCTCCACCATATCTTCTCTAGTAGAGAATTCAACTGGAACTCCCAAAGCATCCCCGACAACCAGACCAAGCATCCCGTCATACATTTCTTTCGACATAACATTACCTTCCATTCCTATCATTCTGCATCGTACTTAGGATAACCCGTAAGCAAACACCTTGTTTTCCAGCTGTTTCTCATTCTATCGCCTTTCGATAAGTTCTGCCATATTCTCTGCAACTGCTTTTCTAGTTTAAATATTTTTGCTCGCCTCCGTTCCAGTCGTAATATATACCAATTTATTCATATTGTGCAAAAAATGTGAATATCTCGCCTGTTTAATTCCTGTCACTCATATATGAATCTGTTAAATAATGAAAAATAAATTTCCTAGTATTGCCAAACCACCTAGTAAAGGCGATTCAGTCAATACTCTTTCCCTTTCAGGTAATAATACTAAACTTCGCCTCAATCTTAATTAAATAAAATCTATACAAAGTTTATAGTAAACATCTACAGTTCACCCCTGCTTGTGCAGGGAATACAGAAACGATGTGGCAGCTCCATGAACTTTGAGGATCACCCCCTACGCGGGGAATACTTCATGATTTCGAGGATATGAACTCAGAACTTAGGATCATCCCCGCCTGCGCGGGGAATACATCTTCATCCCGCCTTTGACTGGGACAGGGATAGGATCACCCCCGCCTGCGCGGGGAATACCTTGTTACCGGCTTTTTCGCTGGCTTTTTCCCGGGATCACCCCCGCCTGCGCGGGGAATACGTTGCTTTTTCGGCCTCCTGCATATACCTCGCAGGATCACCCCCGCCTGCGCGGGGAATACTCAGTTTCAGTATTCGAAATTGTGATGGTGTTAGGATCACCCCCGCCTGCGCGGGGAATACATTGATGTGCATGGCATCAGTGACAGAGATAAGGGATCACCCCCGCCTGCGCGGGGAATACTACTCGTCTGGATCATATCCTTCGACTGTCATAGGATCACCCCCGCCT
>JAXJRI010000076.1:0-4829 GCA_036310685.1 Lachnospiraceae bacterium
ACACGAATGTCACCTGGACATCATCTGATGAGTCTGTGGCAACGGTCGACGAGTATGGTGAGGTCACTGCAGTTAAGGCAGGTACCGCAACGATCACAGCCAAGGCAAATGATGGAAGCAACGTTAGTGCTACCTGCGTTGTAACAGTGAAGGATAAGGCGGTCACTCCTGAGCAGCCATCTACGACTACCACAACGGTAACGCCTCCAACTACTGCAGTAGTGGACCCTGCTCCAGTTGGAACACCGGCGACGATCGGTAAGATCTCTTATGTTGTGACTGGACCTAATTCAGTCAAGCTTGTGAAGAACCTTAACAAAAAGGCTAAGAAAGTCACGGTACCTGCGACGGTCAATGTCAACGGTAAGGTGCTTCCTGTGACAGAGATTGGAAACAATGCTTTCAAGAACAACAAGAAGCTCACCAGTGTCGTGATTGGACCGAATGTCACAAAGATTGGCAAGAATGTCTTTAAGGGATGCAAGAGCTTAAAGAAGATCACCGTGAAGACCAAGAAGCTGAATTCTACCAGCATCAAGAATCTGGCTAAGTCAGTGAAATTCCGAGGAGCAAAACTCACGGTCAAGGTACCAAAAGCTAAGAAGAAAGCCTACAAGAAGATTTTCAAGAAATCTGCCAAGAAGGTAAAGATCAAATAATCAAAACAAGCCCTCAAGTTGCATAGCTTGAGGGCATTTCTATATCATATGAGTTAGTTAATACTAATTAATTCTATGCATCATGGAGCTCAATGGGAAAGTGTCATCGTATTCCTGGATAACTTTTCTCAACTCCTGCAGTCCATCTTTCCGGATGGCATAATACACATGTCTTCCATCCCGAATGCCGTTTACCAATCCGGCCTTACGTAAGATCCTCAAATGATGGGAGAGGGTGGATTGGGTTAAATTTGCGTCTTTTAGGAGTTCTGTCACACTCTGAGGCCGTTCCCGCAGTTGATTTAAGATTCGTATTCTTTCCTTATTACCCAGAGCAAAGCATTGATCTATCATTCGATCTTCCATGAGTATTTCCTTTCATATATGCAAATTACTATTTATATATTTCTATAATTAGATGTGTACGAATAGAGGGAAAATATGTCACACCATAGGAAAATTTAGAAAAGTCTGGGGAAATGATTGATATGCGTTCGAGGCTTATCCTTCATCAAAGCACAAGTGTCTTGCAAATAGCATAACATTGTATTACAATGAAGCTATAGCAAGATGGAGGTGATCGTGATGAAAAATGCGATGGTAAGTGCCAGGGTTGAAGAGGATGTGAAGAATGAAGCGGAAGATATCCTTCAGAAGCTTGGTATCCCGGTGTCTGTGGTCATAAACTCTTTATACCGGCAGATTATTTATACCAGAGGAATCCCTTTCTCCCTCACGGTACCGGAAGGACCGAGAGCAGCCGAAGATTACACAAAGGATGAACTAAATGCAAAGCTGGAACACAGTTATGCGCAGTCACTTCGTGGAGAAGGCAGACCGCTTGATGATGTGTTTGACGATCTTGGAAGGGGCTTGTAATCATGAGATCCTACAAGGTTATCATCACTCCGGACGCTGAGGCTAATCTTTTGGAAATTAAAGAATACATTACGTATACACTCCTGGTGCCTGAGACGGCAAAGGATTATCTGGAGTCGTTGCGGGAAGAGATCGGTAAGCTGTCATACCTTGGTGCCAGCATTGCTTCAGTACAGGAGGAGCCCTGGCATTCCAGAGGATTGAGAAAGGTGACTGCAAAGAACTTCTACATTTACTACCTGGTAAATGAAGAGAGAAGTACAGTTTCTGTCATGAACGTAATCTATAGAAAACGTGATCAGGCTAAAGCACTTGAGGAAAAGCGAAAGCAAGATAAAAGGTAGCATATAGATATCATAAAGCATTCGAGAGAAACATCTCCCGGGTGCTTTATGTTTGCAGATAGAACGGAGACTATGACATCCATTCGACTTACATGTATGAAAAAGCTGCCTCCATAGTGGAGACAGCAAATGATTAGTGAGTCATGTTGTAAACATCATTCCGGCTTAGAAGGTATACACAATACTGATTCATGCTGACACCTTCCTCCCTTGCATGATCGGCAAGAGATTTGTGGAGGCTCTTTGGGATGCGAAGTTTAAACTGGCCGGAGTAATTTTCAACTTCATCTGGTTCGTTGATAGGATAACCGCTCTCCATCGCGGCAGTAATCCATTCCTTCTTTGCATCCAGAGCGTTGGCAACAGCCTGGTCTACGGTGGTGCCGGTGGTAAGACACCCGGGAAGGTCGGGGAAAGAGACAACGTAGCCACTTTCCTCAGGATCGGGAATCACTTCCATTCGATATGGGAGGGAAAGATATTCATTCAGAGTCTTCATGATTGTTCGCCTCACTTTCTATGACTTCCTTTACCATCCGGACGTAGATCTTCTTGATCGGCTCGTGCTTCGGGATGGTAATCGGTGCACACCCTTCTTTGCGGAAGGTGTAGTGACTGCTCCCACTTCTAGGAGCTTTCATGGTGTATCCGTAGCTCTCCAGAATCTTGCGAAGTTCATCAAAGCGCAGATCGTTGGAGAGGTGAAGAATTCGTTGTAACAGTTTATCCCATTTAGACATGATGATTCTCCTTTGAGATCAGTATAAATGGTGTCACCCGCGGTGTCAATAACAAAATGATGAGATGGAGTCACTGGGGGCACAGGCATTTGATTTGTCCTTACTTGGATTTGATGAAAAAGAATTGTCCGCTTTATTTGACCAGGGTGAGGAAGGAGATCGGGGTCTCGATCTGGGATTTGGATCTTCTTACCATCGGCATGGTCCTGGATATTTGGACGGAGAAAGGAAATGACTATGAGAATAACATTACATTTGGGTCAATTTACGATCACGATTATTGTTAGACGAAAAAACAGCCGCCGCTCGGCCAAGTGACAGCTGTTTTGTATAAAATAGAAATCGCTTGAGGCCAACCGCATGTCGCGGTGTTCTCCTCTTTCTACCCAAAGTATACGATTACCATAGATTTTTGTCAAGAAACATCGATTTGATAGATCGGTGCTTTTTTCATACCCATTTTTAGAGAGGAGGGATCCGAATGGCAAATAGAATTCGTGGAATTACGGTTGAGATTGGCGGGGATACTACCAAGCTGGAAGCCTCCCTAAAGTCTGTCAACAGCACCATTCGTACTACCCAGACAGAACTCTGGGATGTGAACAAGCTCTTAAAGCTCGATCCCTCCAACACAGAGCTTCTCTCCCAGAAGCAAAGAGCCCTTAAAGATGCGATTGGGGCAACCAAGGAGAAGCTCGATGCCTTAAAGACACCCCTGGCCCAGTACAAGGCCATGTGTTCCTATCTTAAGTGGACCAGCATCGGGGAGATCTGTATCCCGGATATGACAGAGAAGGGGTCCATGAAGACGGCGGATAAGCTGGGGAAGGTCTATGAACTGGGAAGGAGTACCAATTATGATCTCTGATTTTCATCTTCATTCAGAATTTTCCGACGATTCCAAGGCCCCTATGGAATCCCAGATCGAGAAGGCCATTTCCTTAGGCATGGAGGAAATGTGTTTTACCGATCATGTAGACTACGGAATCAAGTCCGACTGGACAGACGGTGCGATCAGATGGCGGGGAGGGGACGGAATCGGTACTGCGAAAGATGCTTTGCAGCCTTTGACCAATGTCAATTACCCGGAGTATTTCTGGAAACTCTACCGTATGCAGAAAACCTACGAAGACAAGATCAC
Source organism: Lachnospiraceae bacterium (assembly GCA_036310685.1). Classification (GTDB taxonomy): domain Bacteria; phylum Bacillota; class Clostridia; order Lachnospirales; family Lachnospiraceae; genus Anaerobutyricum. The sequence continues at coordinate 3,764 of JAXJRI010000076.1, forward strand.
CATAAGAGCAGGTCTGGAGTTCGGTATCCAGACCATCACAGTGAAAGATTATAAGCATTTGCTTGAACATTACGGAGATCAGCTGGACTTCATCCTTTTAAGTGTTCATGAGATTGATAACAAGGAGCTGTGGACAGGGGAATTTATGCAAGGCCTGACCCAGAAGGAGTATAATCTCAAGTATTATCAGGAGATACTCATATAATACGAAAACTACTGAACTATTTATATCATAGGATGTATCTTGTGTAAAGTTTACAAATGATAAAAAAGCCCGGAGTATCTCTACTCCGGGTATTTATGACAGTGTAATCACTGACAGTATACACACGATGGGCTTTTGAATATCTGTCTACATTTTCACTACCAGGCCTGCTGTCCGTTGTTTTGTTCCTTAGCTGGGGATTTGGGCAGAGACTACCTTGCCATCTTTCACTTTGAGACGGATGGCCGCGTCGTTAGGAGAGCTGATGAACTTTTTAAAGTGTGCACGACTTACCTTTTCATTACCAATACTGTACTTTGTCTTTTTGGTGAGTTTGAAGGTGTATTTTTTGAATTTCGTGTTTGCGGTCTCTGCTTTATAGAGAGAATTCAGTGATTTCGCTTTCCGAAAGTTTCCCTTCACGATCAGTTTGTTCTTCTTCATGACACTCTTGGTACAGTAGGGATAACCATACTGCTTACAGGTATTGAGTTCTTCCTCGCTTCCGACTGGATAAGTTATATACCATTTTGCTTTTGATTTCGCCTGTACTTTGCCTACTCCAATCGGAAGAATGGTCAGTACCAGGACCAGTGTTGCCAGCAAAGTCATACCTTTTCTAAGATGTTTCATAATATCTCTCCTCTCTCGTCCCTATATGCCATCAATGCTGTTCTGCTTCAATTATAAGAAATATCCCTCTAGTCTGTCAATGCAGAGTTCTCTTGACGACAGAAAAAAACGGTGTCGTGGGAGGCACCGAGGGTCAAGAAGAATTTTATAGGATGAAGCTGTGTATTTTATTAATATTGAATATTTTCCTATTTTGTGATATCATCAAAATATCAGGAGGACTTAGAT
>JAXJRI010000077.1:0-7120 GCA_036310685.1 Lachnospiraceae bacterium
GCATTTTCTCCTTCTAACAGATTAAGAAATGTCGGATCTACCGTAATGACATGCGCTTTTACACGGAATGTCTTAGCTCTTGCGATGACAGTCAGATTGGCATCTCCCTGCTTAAGACCAGTAAGGGTATCCCCATCTGTCTCCACAATCTCTGGCTGATCCGAGGTGACTGATACCTTCTTACCACCATACTTAAGATGAACCTTCTGACTGGAACCGACTCCCAGATAGATATCTTTTAAGTCCAGCACACAGACCCTGACCGAGATCTTCTGGTCTCCAACCACCCCTGTAATCATGGTCTTGCCTCCCTTGTTGGCAGTGATGAGCCCCTTAGAATCCACCGAGGCGATGGAGGAATCCTGGCTCTGATAGCTGACTTTTAAATTTCCAAAATCCAGGGCTTTCTGTTCTCCTTTTTTTAGATACTGAACCATCTCTCCAGAATTCAGGACCGTAATCTTCTTTTTCATGGTCTTCCCAGCAACCTGGCAGATAAGGACAGCATCGCCCTGCTTTCTTGCAGTCACATGGCCCTTCCCATCTACCGAAAGGATAGAAGGGTTCGATGTAGTCCAGCTAGGCTGACCGGAAGCCTTCCACTTCTTCAATCCACGATAAAGCTCCATCTCTTCGGTTTTCCCTGAGAGAAGGACAGCGCTGCCGCCGATACCGGTCACCGTCACCTTAGCCTTCATCTGATAGGATCCAGCTTTACAAGTGATATTTGCTGTTCCATGATCTTTCAGCCTGATCTTCCCTGTCTTATCCACAGAAACAACCGAAGGGTTATCAGAAGACCATGACTTCTTCCAGGCTTTCGATCCTTTAGGACTGACAAACCCAGACGATATCCGCTCTCCAGCATAGCCAGCCAGATGATCTTTCGCAAAACCGATCACCTGAACCCTGCTCTTTCTCTGGAAGAATAAATATCTAGCCGTGATGGTCGTACTTCCAACAGCCTTCGCCGTAACATTTCCTACCCGGTCGATCGTAGCTATCTTAGAATCCTTAGAAGAAAATGCTGTCTTAGACAGAAATTTGGAATTCTTAATCATAGCTGAGGTCTGACTACCCTTGGGAAGGATATAATCCTCCTTTTGGAATCCAAGGCCTTTGTATACTGTATATGCCGGATAAATCATCAGCAGAATCAGGACTGCGATGACTGCGATCATGATTTTACCCTTCTTCATGGCTCCCAGCACATCTGTCCTCTCAGCTCTTCCTGAAGGAATCTGTCTCAGTGCAGGGTAATGCTTTATAAAGCATAGGAGAAAGATCAGCAATGCCACAAGACCAGCCTCTCTTCCGTAAAGCAAAAAGGCGATTACGGTGAATACCGCTGGGATAACAACGCCGCCCAAGCAGAGATACTGACTAGCAAAAACTACAAGCATGCCGACAATATCAGCCAGGATTCCCCACAAAGGGCTGAACAGAACATATCCCCCACAGGTCACAGCTACTCCTTTACCTCCCTGAAACTTCTTCCAGAAGGGATAATCATGGCCTAAGGTACAGCCTAGCAAGGTATATAGATAGATCACTCTGGTAAAAGGCATAATACGGGCTGTAATCAGGTAAGTCAGAATATATGCCAGCAGACATTTTGCAAGGTCCCCAATCAATGTGATGATTCCCGGTACGAATCCAAGATGTGCCATGACATTCGCCATTCCCGGATTGCCTGTCGTTCCGATCTGGCTGGCAGACTTCCCAGCGACCTTCTTGGTCACTATTTCTGCTGTCAGAATACATCCCAAAAGATATCCTATGATCACAGCGATGATACGAATTGTAACAGACATTGATTATACTCCCGATCCATTTTCAAAAAGATACTCACTGGTGATGCACTCCTCGTCCTCCCAGTAAAGGTACCTTCCATCTTCTGATATATGAACACTCTCGAATCTATCCGGACTCTCCCTTAAAGGGACAAAGATCGGATTGCGCAAGAATAATTCCGTCACATCAACTACCTTCTTCTCTCCTGTCTCAAACTCTACGACCAGCTTAAAATCAGGCTTTCCTTCTACTTTTGTAATCTTAGGACTAGCCATATCAATACCTCCTCCGAACATATCAACCTATTGTTATTATACTATATATCTGCAGTAATGCCTTGTTTACTTTGTGGATTTTCTAGGTCAGAAGGGGCGGTGTGTTTATAAGTTATTTATGCGTACTCTTATATATAAATCTAATGATTTCTACTCCCATGTTAAGAATCAAGACTACCACAATGATCAGAACCAGGTAGCCTAATAAGTAAAATTTGGGGCCTGTAAGACTGTAGATTTTCATCAGTGGGGTATGGTGGATCGGCCAGTTTACAAACATGAAGTTGCAGTCATACTTCTTATCAAAAGCAAGGACTGGTAGTCCGGTCATGAGAAGAAATGCGATATCATAATGAATATGTCGAATCGTTGGATGGATATCCTTCTCACTTAAGAGCAGGATTGGGTAGAGTACCAAGAGACCATGCCAGATGTATCCATAGATATTGAAATAATTAAAGACAGGATACATGGTCCAGTCAACCATAGAGAGGGCGATGGCGGATCCCGGCATCATCAGCATGACCGCTGCCTCCCCAAAGAAATGATGGATAAAGCAGCTGATCTTCCCCTTCCCGTGCCCCGAAACTTCCGTAAGGAAAAAGACGATTGCCCCAAAGCTGCACATATGAAGAGGATATGCTCCCACATTGCTGTTGCCCTGAAACAGAAGCAGAGTCTGCTTGGAAGCCTCCATGCAGAACATAAAAATTGGAATAAGAAGGCGAACCCGGTCCCTGGCTTTTTTGGATAGTTTCTGGTAGAGGAGACGAAAAAGGAGAATCAGAGCAGCAGTAATCCCAATCTGGATAAAATACTCCCGTCCCCAGATTGGATATCCAGAGCCCTTGGGAAGGTCCCACTGATATGTAAAAAAGCTCATTCTGCTCCCCTCTTTCTCTTACATTAGTAAAGTCGGTCCAGCGCCAGCGGATGCCAGATCAATCTGCCCTGCTCATCATGAATCAGAAGATTAGTGTGGGTAAAGCCACACTCCACTGCTGTGTGGACCGCTGTCTCAAAGGCCCCATCTAAGAGCTCCTTCTGATGAGCGTCCGAATTGATCAGAATCTCTCCCCCGAAATCATGAAGTGCCTTTAAGAGACGTCGGTTCGGATAAAGTTCCTTCTTACGCCCCCGGTTGACCGCCCCACAGTTAATCTCGAATGGAACTCCTTCCTTCACCAGATACTCCATAGCTTCCAGAGCAGGATTGAGATATCTTGGATCCTCCTCATCTAAAAAATGCATCTGATCATTAAAGCGAGTAACCAGATCAAAATGTCCGACAAAATCACAATGAAGACGATCATATACCTTGGCCTCAAGCTGGTAATAAGCCTTGGCAAGGGCATAGTAATCTCCCCCATAACACTCTTTGGCTAAAGCCTCCATAATCTCAGGCGTGTTATCTACCGACATCGGCGTCTCTGTCTCAACATCTAGAAAATGTGTTGATCCGATCTTATATTCCGCATCATCCGCACAGTGAGGATCGTAGATATTGTCAAGTTCCACTCCAAGAATAATATCCAGCTGTCCCTGATATTGCTTCTGAAGTCTCTGAATCTCTTCTTTATATCTCGGAAAATCCATATGAATATCCGGATCCATATGACCCGAAAATCCAAGATGGGTAAAGCCAAGGGCGATGGCCTGTTCCACTACCTCCTCCGCCTTATTGCTTCCATCACAGAAGACAGTGTGTGTGTGGTAATTTGCTCTCAGTCGTTCCATCCTTCTTCCCCTTTCTTTCTCTTCATTTCCTTCATCGTTCCCTGTTCCAATTGCTTTAACGACAGCAATATGGACATCCACTGGCGGTCCACTTGCATGCATGGCAACAAAATAGGCAGGAATCATATCTATACGATATCATTCCCGCCCCTATTAATCAATCAACATATCAATCTGTCTTTCGACTTAATAGTTCTCCTCACGAACCTCGAAGAAGGCCTGTGGATGCTTGCAGACTGGACATACGTCAGGTGCCTTTGTACCAACGCAGATATGACCACAGTTACGGCACTCCCATACCTTAACTCCGCTCTTCTCAAATACTTTCTTCTGCTCTACGTTCTCGAGTAATTTACGATATCTCTCTTCATGAGCCTTCTCGATAGCAGCAACACCTCTAAACTGTGCAGCAAGATCTGTGAAGCCTTCCTCCTCAGCTTCCTTAGCCATACGATCATACATATCAGTCCACTCGTAGTTCTCACCCTCAGCAGCTGCCTTTAAGTTTGCAGGGGTATCACCTAACTCACCAAGTGCCTTGAACCATAATTTTGCATGCTCTTTCTCATTGTCAGCTGTCTTTAAGAATAAAGCTGCGATCTGCTCATAACCAGCCTTTTTAGCAACAGATGCGAAATAAGTATATTTATTCCTTGCCTGAGACTCGCCAGCAAATGCTTCCCAAAGATTCTTCTCAGTTTTTGTTCCTGCGTATTTGTTTGCCATGATGAAAACCTCCTATAAAAAAACTTATTAAGTATAAAACTTTCTATATACTTCCATGTTACATGTGATATAATAATACATATTTTAAAAGATTTATAGCATAATATTATCCTATTTTTGTATTATCGTATATTTGAGGAAATATTACCCATTTTAAACAAAAGTTAGTCATAACTATTATAGAAAGGAACATCATGATCACTTCACAAAACCTACAGATGGCCAGAGAATTAGTCCAGAATCATTATGTCAGAAGGGATCTTCCCATCTTTGCCCAAAAGGAATTCATGACTAGAAACGGCAAATCCTACAACCTCGCCCACTGGCATGAGGACATCGAGATCGTCCATATCTTAGAGGGGGAATTACTTTACCGAATCGATAAGGAGGATGTCCTGGTGGGAGCGGGCGAATCCATTATCATTAATTTTAAACAGACTCACGGCGCTACGTTAAACTCAGATTTCTGTCGCTTTGAAATCATGCTGATTCACCCTGATATCTTAAGCAGGAATCTCCCAGTTTATAATAAGTATCTTTTTCCGATGATTCAGGATCCAGATTTTAATTATCTTCTCCTAAGCAAAGACAGTCCTTACAGCGAACAGCTCAAGCAGTCATTAAACGAAGCGATCCGGCTGGTTGATAAACAGGAATTCGGCTATGAATTAAGGCTCTTTGCCAACATCTATCAGCTCATCTATCTGATGATCAGCCTTTATCACTGTACCCGTCCAGAAGAGGAGGCGCCAGAGGATGAGGGAAGCCAGATTCAGCGCAGGATGATCGATTATATCTACCATAATTATTCTGGAAAGATCACATTAGAAGATATCGCTGCTGCCGGTGGAATCTGTCGCAGCCGCTGCTGTAAGATTTTTAAAGATTATCTGGAAGAGACCCCGATCGAATTTTTAAACCGCTACCGCCTCGAGATCAGCTGCGAACTCCTGAAGAATACAGAAGATAATATTTCTCAGATCTCCCAGGCATGTGGCTTCTCCCAGCAGAGCTACTATAACCGCCAGTTTTTAAAAGCCTACGGGTGCACCCCGAAAGAGTACCGTAAAAAAGCATAATTGAAAAAGACACGAAAATATGAAAGTCCCTTTGGTACGATTCGACAAAAAAGAATGTCCCCGGAAATAAATCCGGGGGCATTGTTTGGGAAATATGATCAATAAAAAACATTGACCACGCTTATAATATATCATTCGTGTCAAGATTATTATGTATGAAAACGAACAATATGTACGTTTATTCTAAGAAAGATAGGAAAAAAGAAGAATATCATAGGCATCTTGCCAATTTTTCAGAGATGCTTTAAAGATTCTCTCAAAACTATCCCTGTTAATTCTGTCTTCTGCCCCATCATCTAACAGGCCTAAGGCACCGGAATCAAAGCTGTTTGGGAAGTCATGAGACTGCCATTTCCGAATCAGATAATCTGTGAAAGCCTTGTACTCCTGTTCCCTGCCCTCTTTTTCTCCCAGATAGCTGCAGGCAGCGATCTCAAAAGCGGAGGCCAAAGATTCCTTGACAGGAACCGTCAGGAACATATTCTTCTCCGTCATCTCCCAGTTCTTTCTTCCCCCCAGCAGTTTGGAAGGCATGGAGTAATAGTAGAAGGCATAGAAGAGATGCTTCGCAAAGACTGCCTTCTCTGCCACCTCAGGATTCAGTCCATTATTCAGGGCAAGCTCGTCAATCTGATCCAGATAAAGTGTGATCACCGAATACATCTCTGCCTTCTTATCAAGACTGACCTTCTCACCCGTCTCAAAATCTCCAAATACCGTAAGACGATTGATTCTCTGGGTAATCGCAGTCAGAAGATCATCATAGAGCTGAGCGCAGGCAGTGATATTCTTATCTCTCGCAGACCGGTCTGTCTCCTGAATCTCCTGGTTAATGAAAGCCATCTGGTTCTCAATATCCTGAATCAGAATATAATATGGTTTTTCTGGCTCCTCCTTGTTCCCCTCATCCAAGACTTTCATAAGTTCCTTCGTCTGGTCTTTCATCTTGCCAAGCTCTCCATAGAGATCCTGCATCCGTCCGCTCATCTCATCCACTTTGGAGATGCCCGCATACTTCTTCTCACACTTACCGTACATCCTATTAAGGTCTGGAAAAGCATAATATCCACTGGATATCTCCTTCTTCTCATTGGTCAGACGAATCTTTGGCATCTGAAACTTCCCAAGATTGACCATCTTAAAATTCTTTTTGACCAGATCCTTCAGATCCTCCGTGATCTGTTCATAAGCAGCAAAATCAATCATAACGTACCTCCCCTTCTCTTAAGTCATCCTAGCAATCCTGCATATCCGGCAGCAATCCCCAAAGCTGCGGATAATACAATAATCTTAATCGGTCCCACCTTCTTAACAAAAATGAGAATAATCGCAAGGAGAAAAATCCCCAGCGTCACAAGAAATGCTGAACTACTCATGGTCGCAATCGTCCTAATCCCCTTCCAACCTGACGGGAAAAAGACTTGAAGACCAATCGATACAACAGCAGAACCAATCATACCAACTACAGCAGGCCTCAGTCCACTCATCATTCCAGCAACAATCTTAGAC
>JAXJRI010000078.1:0-19637 GCA_036310685.1 Lachnospiraceae bacterium
AATCATTATACCTCATTCGAAAGGAATTCTCTCTTTTTATTTTCCAACTGATAAATTCTTTACACTATGAAGATACCACGAGATTCCCTCTCCACGGGATGACCACAATATTATCGTCTGAGATCTCTCTGATCTTCTCAATCCACTCATGTTCTGCGTCCGCTCTTTTCCTCAGGAAAGGATTGGTCGTGTCTGCCGCTAATAGTGAGGCATTGACCACCCACCACTTACAAGAGATCTCGGCTCTGTTGAGGTCTTCATTTAGCCTTTTCGCCTCAAAATAAGGAGTCGCCTCCGGAAGAGTGACGATGACGACTTCCGTCTGGCTCCGATCCTTTAATCTAGGCAGCAGGTTCTTTACAGACTCCGGTACTTCTTCCGAAGCATGCTTCATCTCTCTGGCATAGTTCTCCGTGGAACTTAAGAGGAGGAGGGTATGACCGGTCGGTGCCGTATCGATCACCACGACCCTGTTTTTCGATCTCTCAACAATTTCCGCGAAAGCCCGGAAAACTGCAATCTCCTGAGTACATGGGGATCTGAGATCTTCCTTGATATAGTCAAGGTCTCCTCCAATGACCCCATTCCTTATTGCCTTATCGATCACAAACTGCTGGTATTTGGCCAGTTCTTCTTTCTCATCGATATTACTGAGCTCGATATCATAGCCCTCGATATCTGCCTTGGTCATATGACCTGCCGGGTCTGTCGTGGTAAGGTGAACTGGGATGCCGCGCTTTGCCAGAGACTTGGCGATATGGATGGCAACACTGGTCTTGCCGACTCCTCCCTTTCCCATAGTAAAGATAATCTTCTTATGATTCTTGACCAAATCGTCGACCAGAGCCTCTTCGGAAGGAAATGTCTCTGTCATCTTTGGATCTTTCTCGGCGCTTTCTGCCTTCTCATCGGCAAAGAGCATCCGGCGGATGTTCTCAATTCCACAGACATTGTATGACCGGAGAGGGATGGTATAGACTTCCGTCTCAGAAAATGTATCGGGAATCTGGCTTAAAGTTTCCTCCTGCCGACGAAGGAATGCGCCGGACACCGTATCGTCCTCTGATATTCCCTTCTCCAAAACTCCATTGACCACCAGGATCTGGCGGCGGATTCCAAGACTGCTGAGCTCCCCAGACGCTCTCGAAGCTTCCATTAACGGACCCATCTCCGGGCGAGTGACAAGAATCAGCGTGGTCAGATCCGAACTCTCCAATGTCTTTACCGCGGCATCATACATCTCCTTCTGGTCCGCCAATCCGGAAAGCTGACCCAGGCAGGAAGCCCCATACTTGCTGGTCTCGATAAAGTTATCCCAGGCGGACGGAAGAGCAAGAAGTCTTAAGGTATGACCGGTCGGTGCCGTATCGAAAATGATGTGGTCGTAAGTTTCATTCATATCCGGATCCGTCAGGAAATAAGCGAACTCATTAAATGCAGCGATCTCCACCGTGCAGGACCCGGAAAGCTGTTCCTCCATGTTGGCGACGATGGAATCCGGAAGTTTCCCCCGGTAGGGCGCAATCACAGACTCCCGGTAATCTGCCGCCGCCTGCTCCGGGTCAAGATTCGCCACGGTAAGGTTGGGCACCTGATCAATCGATACACCCTTGTCATCTAACTCCATCCCAAACACATCCTGAAGATTGGAAGCTGGGTCCGTACTCACGAGAAAAACTTTCTTCCCATGATCGGCTAGATAAGCCGCCGTGGCACATGCCGTTGAAGTCTTCCCGACTCCCCCTTTCCCTGTGTAGAAGATATACTTACTCAGATTGATTTGATCTGGTCTGAAATCCTGATAACTTGTCATGATAAATCTCCTTTTTTGTCATAGAACATTTTCTATGTGTTGATCAAAAATTTTTGGACGGGCAAAACCATCCAAAAAATTTAAAGTGTCTTCAGTTTCTTTTCGATCTGCCGGATGACAGTCCGAAATGTCTCATCGTCCTTCCCCGTCGGATCCTCAAGCTCCCAGTTGTCGTCAAAGGGACGGCCAATATATGGGCATCCGACATCACATCCCATGGAAATGACGAGATCCGGTTCCGGAATATCGCGGATCAGCTTATTATGCTGCCCATCCTTCTCCATATCAATCCCATACATCTCCTTCATAATGCGGACGGCATCCGGATTAATCCGGTCTTTTAGCTGAGTTCCGGCAGAGTAACAATCATACCGATCCCCAATCAACCTCTTGCCCAAAGCTTCCGCAATCTGGCTCCGACAGGAATTATGTACACAAAGGAAGGCAATCTTCTTTCTACTCATCTTACGCTCCCTTGGTCTGCTCAAGATACTGGTCCAGTACCCGGACCACATTGGCATGACATTGCTCGTAGGTCTCTCCAGGCTGTGCCTCGTACAGTTTTTCTTTCCCTAGGAACATAGACGGGCAGTACCAATAGTCATACTGGTCCGCAATCTGCGGACTGCTCGTCTCATTAACCCAATCGATATCGATGTCATGATACTTATCGTCCGTGTTCTTAAGTTCAAAGAACGCCCTCATGGCATTCTTGCAGTATGGACAGTTATCTAAGTAAAATACTCTGATCTTCTCCATAGTTTTATCCTTCTTTCCTAACAGCAGCCATCGCCGCCACAACAGCAGCTCTCTGTCTCTTCTTTCTCCTCTTCCGCGTCAAGCTCGATGTGGTCAAGATAGTCGGTCGGAAGATCCATGATCTTCAAGAGTTCCTGATCGGTAGGATACCGGCTCTCGATAGTGACCTTCTCGTCGACCACAACACAGGGAAGACCGTCAAGCCCCTTCTCGTTAACATACTTATTGATCACCGGATTGGTAATGAACTCCATGGGATCATTCTTCAAGTTATGGCGCTTGATATCCTCTCCCTCCTGCTTAAGCTTGCGAACCGTGGTCGTGATTCTCAGAAGCTCCGGATCTACATCCACCCCACACACTCCGGTCTCACAGCATAAAGCCGGCTCAAATATTCTGATCTTATGCATCGTATGCTCCTTCCTATGGCAGATACAATCCCTGCCATCGTGAATAATCCGCCCCATCGACCGATGAAGCCAGTCCAAGTTCCCCCGAACTAGGGAATACATCGTATTCTTCCCATCTTTGCGATCCGTAACCAATCCTGCTTCTTTCAAAACTTTCATATCATGAGACAAAGTAGGCTGAGTGATATGAAAGGCATCCAACAGCTCACATCCGCAGAGCTCTCCGCAGGAAAGCATGTCGATGATCCGCAGTCTCTTCGGATCCGAAATTGCTTTTAACATCTTTGAGAGATCAAGATATATCTTTTCCATTCTGGTACCATCCTTAAATAAAATATATTCTATGTCATAGTTTATATCATAGATATTATTCTATGTCAATAGGAGTCTGAACTAATATTGATTCTGATAAACATTAATACCGCCATACAAAAGTACTAGTTTAAAAAACACGCAGAAAACTACTATAATAAAACAGAACTATAAATAAGGCAATACATTACATAGAGGTAATCAGATGCTTTACGAATATTTAAAAAAGAATTATCAAGAAAATGAGCCTATCCTTGTTGCAGATATCCAGATACAGGGGCTGACAAAGAACAACATCAGACAGCAGATTATGAGACTGACAAACTCTGGGAAACTCAAACTGTTCCCTCATATATTTCTTCATTCCCACCGCACGCTTCTGGTCGGCATGAAGTTCAAATTCCGACTTGATTTTTTTATATTTAGACATAATACATCCTTAAAATTCAAACAGATTGAGTCCTGTCCCCGTGATCTGGTCTTTTTTCCTACCAACCGCGCCCTCGATCACGGTGACAACGATCTCAGCCGTCCCTCCAATCCTGACTTCATTTAGGTGGCCACCGTGAACATTGCCATTCTTGTCTGCAAGATTGATATGAATATGGAGATAGGGTTTCCCATCCATCTCCGTGATATTGCCGATAAGAGAAGTGATCTCCATCAGTTCATTCATCTCCTGTTTATGAAAGACTTGTTCCTCAATATCATAAACACCCATAACCACATGATCTGCTGCTCCAAGGCCGCTGATCGCGCCCAGCTTGATGTTTTCTTTCTCAGCTAATTCCGTTATCTTCTCTACAACCTCTTCCCCGCGGTCAATGCGGAGAACAATATGGTCTCCAAATCTTCTGTAATCCATGATAAATCTGCCTCCTTGATTGCTTTCTCGTTTTTTATACTATATCACATAAGACGGTTCTATACTCAAAAAGAGGCTAGACCCACATAACCTGATCTTAGCCTCTTATTTTCTATCATGTGAACAAAGTACTGTGGGCGACCGAACACATTTCCTCAATCTCCTCCCGCTTGGCCATGACCCGAAGCCAATCGCCAGGTATGACATCATAGCCATAATGAAGCCCCAGCGTATGGTCCCAGTGCCAGTGAGTCAGCACCGTAAAATCCGGCTACTTGAGGCCGGCTCGATAAAGTGCTTGATAATACTCCCTGACATGAGCTGGCGAAAAACGGGAGCTGGGGTCGCTGTATTAATGAAATTTTTCATTAATGCAGCGACCCCTTCCTGACAAATGTATAAAAAGATTTTTTGAAAGAACTTAAATATTTATCCGATAAGTTTCAGCAAGCCCCTCATGTCGTCGATGACATAATCAGCTCCGGCTTCCTTGTAGATTGCGGTAGCTTTTGCTTTCGCCTGAGTTTTCTCTGTCTCACTTAAAGACTGATATTCATCCTCTGTGTAACCCATGACAGAGCTTCCCTCGAGAACTCCGACTGCAGTAACTCCAGCGTTCTTGCCCTCTTTGATATCTGCTACAGTATCTCCGACTTTGATTACATTAGCTACACTGCTGACCCCGAGTTTCTCCATGTTATGGAAGATCATGTAAGGATAAGGACGTCCGACATTTCCTACGGAGTTCGGGCTTATCCAGTAATCTGGATCGTATCCGTTCTTCTTGGCGATTGGAACAACGATATCCATCATCTGGTCTGTATAGCCTGTGGTAGATCCGATTTTGATTCCTTTTGCTCTTAAGGCTGCAACGGTCTCATTGACATATGGCTTGACTTCTGCGAAGTCTGGGAGAAGCTCTAACTCTTTCTTCTCCATTTCTGCGAAGATTGCCTTCACGTCTTCCTCGGTCCAGTCTCTGCCCTGTTCCTGCTTCCAGAGGTCATTCAGACGGTCCATCTTAAGCATAGTGCGGATGTGGTCGATTTTTAACATTCCCATCGGCTTTCTGACCTCTTCCTTAGTCGGCTTGATTCTGTATTTCTCAAAGGCTTCCATGAAAGCCTGTACTGGAGCAAAGGAACCGTAATCTACAGTAGTTCCAGCCCAATCGAAAATGACTGCTTCTATCTTCTGATTCATAATTATCTCCTTATATTCATACTTTAAACCTGTCTATTTGTCGACCTGCGTTTTAATCCTAATTCCCTGCATTTAGACTGGAATTGCTTTCTTAATCTCTAAGAAATCTCGGATCAGTCCAACGACCTTGATAATGTCTTCCTCATAGATTTCTCCGATATTTCCAATTCGGAATGTTTCTGCCTCCGTCAGCTTACCCGGATAGATGGCGTAACCTCTCACCTTGATATAGTCATACATTTCCTGGAATGAGAAGTCGCAATTGTCTGGGTAGTAGAAAGTGGTGATAATCGGTCCCTGGTGCTCGCTGTCAATGTAGGTCTTGAAGCCTAACTCACCCATCTTCTTAATCAGGAGATGATTGTTGTCGTAATATCTCTTGGATCTGGCTGGGATTCCGCCCTCCATATCAAGCTCCTTGAGGGCTCTTGCAAAGGCAAGCACTACATGTGTTGGAGAAGTAAATCTCCATTTTCCGTCCTTGTCCATCGTCTTCCACTGGTCATAGAGATCGAGGGAAAGGCTTCTTGCCTGTCCTTCACATTTTTTGAGTGCGTCTCGCTTGCAGATGATAAAAGAGAATCCTGGGACGCCCTGGATACATTTGTTGGCACTGCTGACGATAAAGTCGATTCCCAGTCCCTGAACGTCGATGTCAACTCCGGCAAAGGAAGACATGGCGTCCACAATAAATGTCTTGCCTGCTGACTTGACGACCTTTGCAACAGATGCGATATCATTTAAGATTCCGGAAGTAGTCTCGGAGTGAACCATGGATACATGAGTGATCTCTGGGTCCTCCTTTAAGATTTTTGCAACCTCCTCTGCGTCAGGAACCATGTTGTATTCTTCGTTGTAGATGACATAGTTGATATTATTGTGCTCACAGATATCTGCCATACGTTTTCCATACGCACCGTTGGCACAGATTAAGAGTTTGTCCTTCTCGTCTACTGCACTGGAGAGGACCGATTCCACTCCAAAGGTTCCGCTGCCCTGCATAAGAACGACTGTGTAGATCTTCTTATCTGCATGTGCCAGCTTCAGGAGCTGGTCTCTGATCTCCAGAGTGATCTTCTTATAATCATCATCCCAAGTACAATGATCAAAAAGCATTTCCTTCTTTACTGTGTCTGTGGTGGTCAGTGGTCCTGGTGTCAGTAATTTATAATTTAACATTATTAATTTCCTCCCTATCTATTATTTGCAATCTTCAGAGAGCTGCTGATGTTTCTTTAGGAGATCCACGGTAAGTTTTTCTGGATATGCCTTCGGATTTCCGGACTTGTTGGCAGCATCCTCTTGCTCTCCCTGATAAAGTGGGATTGGATAGGTCTCCATCAGTTCTTTTCTTCCATCCTTGATGATACACTCTGCCATCTTCATGGCTTCTGGATTGGTATTTTTGCCCTTGTCGATGACGGCAACAGACTCTGTCAAAGCGAAGTTACCCTCAGTAGGGTCCACATATCCAATGGGAAGTCCGTTCTTTTCATCTGCAACTGCCTGATGTCTCAAACCAAATCCGACGGCAACCTCTCCGGCACGTACTTTCTTGATCGGACCGGAACCTGACTGCTCAAGATGAGCGCCCGCATTCGCATAGATCTTTTTCAGGATATCCTTGGCTCCATCCTCGCCATATTGGCTGATTAAAGCCTGGATCATCAGCCATGCTGTAGAGGAACCCTGGATATCTGTAACAGAAACCATATCCTTGTACTCTGGCTTTGCCAGGTCCGCGATCGACTTTGGAATGTCAAGACCTTCCTCTTTCATGACCTCTTTGTTGTATATGATGGCACCTTCCTGTGCGGTGATCGGTGTGTAGTACTTTGGATACTCTGCTAAAGCACCGGTATCGAATTCAAGATCTTTAAACATGTGATGCTCATTCTCGGAGCTCTCGATATAGAAGGAACTCATAGTGATCAAATCCGCTTCAATCTTGTCTCCTTCTGCTAAGAGCTTACCTCCTAACTCAGAAGTACCGAAGGACTGGACGATGTATTTACCCTGGTAACCATTCTGGTCGAGGGTATCTTTCATGGCATCGACTGCCTCATCATCGGCATTGGTATAGAAGACGACTTTCCCGTCTTTATCCGCTGAATTCTTTGCATTGTGACTGCTGCATCCTGTCAGTACAGTTCCTACAATCAGGGTAAATGCCAGGCAGAAAGCAGTTGCTTTTTTTACTAATCTCATAGTTTCTCTCCTTTTATTCATATCTATATTTGTGGATAATAACGCTGCCAGCAACTTAAATGCCAGCTTTGCAATCAGATTGATTAACAAGATCAAAAGTGACAGAACGAAAATCTCATTGAATTTGGCGAAATGCTGCAGTTCTTTTATCTTGGTTGTGATGACCATGTTACGGGCTCCTGCGAGGAAAATGACGGCAGAAACGGTCACCATGGCATTGATGAAGTAGTAGCTGAATACTTCCACAAGGGAAGGCAGTGCATTTGGTGTGATGACTCTGACCAAGGTTTTAATCCAGGAATCTCCCATCAACTTTGCGGTGTTCTCCCAGGATGCGTTCATCTTAGAAAGGGTGTTTTTCATCATCATGTATGGAGTTGCAAACATGTGAATCAAGTTACAACAGATGATGATTGCGAAGGTATTCTGCAGGGAAGTTCCAGTAAAAGCTAACATAAAAGCGATACCGAGAACCATACCTGGAATCGTGTTGGTGACGGACGCGACCGACTCGATAACCTGTTTCGCCTTGCCTGAGAGGGAGCTTCTTGTAGTGACAAGAGCAGATCCATATGCCATCAGAGTTCCAAATAATGCGGTGAGAATGGCTACAATCAATGAATTTCTGACAACCATAGTAAGGCTTGCATCCGCGAAAACTGACTGAAGATTGTCCAGAGTAAATGTCATGTTATACGGCCACATCTTTACAAATGGAACGATCATGATAACCAGGAAGATGGCAAAGACGATGACAAGAATTAAGGTGCTGATTGCCGCACAGATTCCGTCTCTTGCCTTGTTCTTTGGAAGTTCAATCTGTGAGACCTTACTGTATCTGATATTGAATCGCTCGAGATAGGTAATCACTGCGATTGAAATGATAGATGGCATCAGCATAAGGATGGCGACCACCGATCCCTTATTGAAATCAGGAACGCTTCCTAACATCTGATTGTAAAGGACTCCTGCGATAACTTCCATCTTTCCGCCGACAGAAGCCGGAATACCGAAATCAGTAAAGCTTAAGAAGAAGCATTGGATGAAAGCGATTGCCAGGGTTCCAATCAGCGGACGAAATGTCGTCACATAGAATGTTGTCAGTGGCTTGTCGCCCATGACTTTCGATACGATGATATATTTCTTATCAATGAAGCCCATGGTGTTTTGAATGAGCATGAAGGCGATTGGCAAAGTATAGATGACATAACCGATCATAAGTCCGTTCATACCATAGATATCAAAAAGTTGCTTTCCAAAAAGTTTCGTGTATAATCCCTGACGTCCAAAGGAATAAATGATTGCAAATCCGTAGGTGATGGTCGGAATCAGCATGGGGAGAACCGATGCATTTTTGATGAATCGTTTGTAACCATCCGGGATGTTGGTGTAATTCACGGTGTAAGCCATGAAAAAGGCTAAGATCGTTGTCACCAAGGCACTCAGGGAAGAGCATCCAAAGGAGTGTCCCAAGATTGCCAAAAAATCTCTCCCAGCAAAAATCTCAGAGTAGTTTAAAAGAGAAACTCCTCCGTCAGTCTGAAATGATTTGATGACAATTAAGACAACTGGATAAACCAGAAATACTGCAAAAAGTAAGGTCACAATGACCCATATACTTCGAATTTCTACATTTGCTTTCTCTTTCATCTCAATCCCACCTGTTCTGCCATTGCATTTCCTTGATCTCCTTGGAAGAGAGCGAAAATGTTGGACTTCTTAATCTCAAGCTGCTGTAAGATAAATTTCTGGACGAAATCATCGGCTGGAGTATTGATGATCTCCTCCGGAGTTCCGAATTGAGCGATGCTTCCGTTATTGATGATCAGTACCCGGTTGGAAAGAGTTAAAGCCTCCTCTGGATCATGGGTAACAATAATCGTGGTCAGATGATAATTCTCTGCGATGGCTCGGATACGGTCCTTGATTGACTCCTTGATGACACCGTCAAGAGCACTCAGCGGTTCATCTAAGAGTAAGATTCTTGGTTTCATGACCATGGTCCTTGCCAGGGCCACTCTCTGCTTCTGACCGCCAGAAAGTTGGTCGATCTTCTTATTCAGATGATCTTTCAGTCCTAATAGCTTGATCAAGTCCTCAACTTCCTCTGGGCTTGAGATTCCCGGCTTGTTCTTTAATCCGTATGTAATGTTCTTGTAGGCGTTAAGATGAGGAAATAATGCGTAATCCTGGAATACGATGTTGAATCCTCTCTTTTCCATTGGTACCTCTGTGATATCTTCTCCGTCGTAAAGTATCTGTCCCTTTGTTACATCAGTAAGACCTAGGATCATGTTAAGAAGTGTGGTCTTTCCACTTCCTGACGGACCTAAGATAGAAACGATCTCACCATCTTCAATCTGAAGATTGATATCCTTTAAAATCTGTGTCCCCCCATAGGTCTTACCCACATTCACTAGCTGTAGCATATGCTTTATCCTCCTATATCTTTCCAGCTTGTCAGTTTTGCTGGACGAATCCTTTCTCTGTCCAGCTCCTTTTCATTGCTCTGCTACTTATTTTGTTTCTAATCTGTGTGTACTTATTCTAGTCCTTATCTCAGGGCTTCCTGCCCTTCGGACAAGTTAAGATTAGGATGAAAAGAACCCGCTAACAAGCCAACTTGTGTAAAATATCGTGTAAAAAGGGGCAGGATCACTCCTGCCCCCATGTAGAAATTCTACCGAATTTCAAATATCTGATTGTTGATCATCTTGGAATTCTTATCCAGGACCTTGGTGTATTTCTCATAATCGGAAAGGATGACTCCCATGTAAAGCATATCAACCACTGCCAGCTGGGAAGACCTGGAATAGATTGCATCTCCATAAAGGAACTGCTCCGTACTGGTACAGATCACGACGTCCGCGTACTTACTGATCGGCGCATCCTCGAAATTGGTGATTGCAATGGTCTTGGCGCCTGCTTTCTTTCCAATGTGCATGACCTCCACGGTGCTTCGGGAGGAACCGGAATAGGAGATTCCAATCAGGACATCCTTGTCCGTGAGGTTTGCTGCCCCAATCTGCTGCAGATAAGCGTCCGCAGAGGACTGGCACTTCAGTCCCAGATACAGGAGCTTAGTGCGCAGATCCTGAACGGTACAGAGGGAATTCTCCACGCCATAGATGGCGATACTATCAGCCCCGACAATCAGATCCACTGCATGAATAAACTCTTTCATCGAGATGGACTTCAAAATCTCCTGCATCACATGAATGGTGGTTCCTATCACCTTAGCTGGCACCTCTGTTATAAGATCATCTTTTCCGATTGGAAATCCGTAGAGAGGACTGAAATCCTCTGTCTCCATCTTCCGACGAATCCGGTCTTCCATGACTGCAGCCTTAAGCTCCTTAAAACCATCATAGCCCATCGCCTTAGCAAAACGCAGCACCGTAGGCTGGCTCACACCCGCTCCTGCAGAAACCTCTGTTAAAGTCAGGCTCTCAGGATCCTCCGGACAGCGCAGCAGATAATCTGCCACCTTTTGCTCCGAAGGCCTGAGATTGCGATAATTCTTCGTAATCTCCCATTCTAATAGATTGACCATAGTACCTATATTCCTCATAATTACTTTTATGATAACTTTGTTATTCTATGTAACAACTCTACAAAATCGCTCAAATCATGGTCGAAAGGATGGCTGTTCAAGCATTCTCTTTCTCTTTTTGGGCGACAAATAATTCCTATATTCTCTTGCAATAGACATTTTAGCATGCCTTAGTCTCCAAACTTTAAAGAACAGGTAAAATCTACAAGAAACTGTAGTAACCTAAAAGTCGTATAAGGTGTACATAAATCACCTTTTTTGTGTACACACAACTGCAAATATCCTTTGTTTATGTGGGTTTCGGACTTGACTTCTTCTTGTGTACACTTTATACGACTTTTAGAATACCAAATCACAAGTAAAAAATGAAGCAAAATGGAACAGGACAATCCTGGTTTCCAAAGAATTGGACTAGTAGAGATATTAAACATGCTGGTGAACATGTTGCAAATCTTAAGGGTAATAGGCATGTTCATTTGAATGATGGCAAGCCCTTAAAATGCATCCAGTTTTATCGAAATCTTCAAGGCTGCATTCTAGAAAGCAAGAGCGCCGTGAAGGGAATCCGGATTCCCTCCATAGCGCTCTTTTTTTATATCAAACAAATATATATCACTGCTTACATCCGCTCGTGTGCATTTCTAGCGATGACGTCTAACTGCTGTTCTCTGGTCAGATCGATGAATTTGACCGCATAGCCGCTGACACGGATGGTAAAGTTAGCATATTCTGGTTTTTCCGGATGCTCCATGGCATCTTTTAACTTCTCAATGCCGAACACATTGACATTCAGATGGTGAGCTCCCTGATCGAAATAGCCATCCATGACATTGACTAGTTTCTCGGAACGCTCACTGTCATCATGTCCCAGGGCACCTGGATTAATGGTCTGTGTATTGGAGATACCGTCTAAAGCATACTCATAAGGGAGCTTGGCTACACTGTTTAAGGAAGCAAGAAGTCCGTTCTTCTCTGCTCCGTAGGATGGGTTAGCTCCTGGGGAGAATGGTGTGTAAGCCTCTCTTCCATCCGGAAGGGCACCGGTCGCTCTGCCGTATACGACGTTAGATGTGATGGTCAAGATTGATGTTGTCGGCTCGGAGTTACGATAAGTATGATGCTTCTCGATCTTCTTCATGAAGGTCTTTAAGAGCCATACCGCAATCTCGTCCGCTCTTGAATCATCATTACCGTAGCGAGGGAAGTCGCCCTCTACCTTATAGTCTACAACCAGACCGCTCTCATCGCGTACTGTCTTCACCTTAGCGTACTTGATTGCGCAGAGGGAATCGACTACGTGTGAGAACCCGGCGATTCCGGTGGCGAAAGTTCTTCTGACATTTGTGTCGATCAGAGCCATTTCTGCCGCCTCGTAGTAGTATTTATCATGCATATACTGGATCAGATTCAAGATGTTGACGTAGAGTCCGGCCAGCCAGTCAAGCATGAGATCGTATTTATGCATTACCTCGTCATAGTCGAGATACTCGGAAGTGATCGGAGCATATTCCGGTCCCACCTGCATATGAGATCCATCCTTGGCTAAGAACTTCTCATCTTTTCCTCCGTTGATCGCGTAGAGCAGGCACTTTGCTAGATTCGCCCGGGCACCAAAGAACTGCATCTCTTTTCCGGTCTGTGTCGCGCTGACACAACAGCAGATGCTATAATCATCACCCCATACTGGCTTCATAACGTCATCATTCTCATACTGAATGGCGGACGTTGTCACGCTGATGTGTGCGGCATACTTTTTAAAGTTCTCTGGAAGGGCTGAAGAGTAAAGAACCGTTAAGTTTGGCTCCGGAGCAGGTCCCATATTCTCTAAAGTATGGAGGAAACGGAAATCATTCTTTGTGACCATACTTCTTCCGTCCATTCCAATTCCAGCGACCTCAAGTGTTGCCCAAACTGGGTCACCAGAGAAAAGCTCGTTGTAGCTTGGGATACGGGCGAACTTCACCATGCGGAACTTCATGGTCAGATGATCAATCAGCTCCTGTGCCTGCTCCTCCGTTAATGTTCCGTTGGCAAGATCTCTGCTGATATAGATATCTAAGAATGTTGAGATACGGCCGACACTCATGGCTGCACCGTTCTGAGTCTTGATCGCGGCTAAATATCCGAAGTAGAGCCACTGAACCGCTTCCTTTGCGTTCTTAGCCGGACCGGAGATATCATAGCCGTAAGCCTTCGCCATCTCTTTCATTCCTTTTAATGCATTGATCTGATCGGAGATCTCCTCCCTCAAGCGGACCACGTCTTCTGTCATGGTGCCGTCGCCACAGTTTAACTTATCCTGCTCTTTCTTGGCGATCAGAAAATCGATACCGTAAAGGGCGACTCTGCGGTAGTCCCCGACGATACGTCCTCTTCCGTAAGTGTCCGGAAGACCGGTCACAATGTGACTGTGGCGGGCAGCTCTCATCTCCGGAGTATAGGCATCAAAGACCGCCTGATTATGGGTCTTATGATACTCTGTGAAAATCTTATGGAACTTTGGATTAATCTTATATCCGTATGTCTCGGCAGCTTCCTCAGCCATCTTGATCCCACCGTAAGGCATAAAGGCTCTCTTTAACGGTTTATCCGTCTGCAGACCTACGATCTGTTCCAGATCCTTGGTCTTCTCATCGATGTAACCAGGACCATATGCTGTCAAACCGGAGACGACTTCCGTCTCACACTCTAATACGCCGCCTTTTTCCCGCTCCTCCTTTTGGAGTTCCTGAACCTTATCCCAGAGCATTGTCGTCGCCTCGGTCGGTCCGCTTAAAAAACTGGAATCCCCATCGTAGGGAGTATAATTATCCTGGATGAACTGGCGGACATTGATATCATCCACCCATTTTGTGCCTTTGAATCCTTGCCATTCTGTTCTCATGATTGTGTGCCCCTTTCCTTAATCGTGTTAGTTATATGTGTGATATCAGAGATATTCTAAGAAGTAATCCCTGTCAGTCCCTATTATCCGGACAGACCCTGCCTGCCCCTAAGATTGCCTCTGCCTGGTCGATCATTGCCTGATCAGGTGGTCTTATCCCTTCTAAGGGATAGTTAAGTCCAAGCTCTTTCCACTTATAGGCTCCCATAGTATGGTAAGGAAGGACCTCTACCTTTACCACATTGGAGAGAGAATCGATAAAAGTCCGTTCCCTCTTTAAATCCTCAAGATCATTGGTAACCCCTGGTACCAAAACCTGTCGGATCCAGATTGGCTTTCCAATCTTCGAAAGATAGTGATACATATCTAAGATGTTAGAATTATTCATTCCCGTAAGCTTTCTGTGCTTTGCGGGATCGATATGCTTGATGTCTACGATCAGAAGATCTGTGTAATCCATCAATTTCTGAAATTTGTCAAACCAAGGTCCCTCTTTAATAAATGGCCCTCCAGAGGTGTCGATTACCGTGTGGATTTCCCTTTCCTTTGCCTTCTTGAAAAGTTCTAAGAGAAAGTCAATCTGTAACAGCGGCTCGCCACCACTTACTGTAATGCCACCTTCCTTGCCCCAGTAAGGCCGGTACCTTTCCGCCTGATCCAGGAGTTCATCCGCACTTCTCATCTCTCCTTTTGTCACATCCCAGGTATCTGCGTTATGACAAAACTGGCACCGCATCGGACAACCCTGAAGGAAGATAACGAAGCGGACGCCGGGCCCGTCAACAGACCCAAAAGACTCTATCGAATGTACCCTTCCAAGCATCCTGCCTTCCTTTCTGTAAACTTAACTTACATCTTCACATTTGAAATCGTATCCTGTCATTCTCAAACATCCCTGTTTTTCCTGACGCACCAAAGATAACCCATGCCGGGAAAGATTTCCTTGATTGAAATCAAGTTTGGACACTTTTGTTAATTCCTTATCAATATTTTATTCTGTAAAAAAAAAGACTCACAGGCATTTCGCCGTAAGTCTTCCCAAAGAAAGAAAAATATATTCGAGTATTTCTATCAGCCGGCAATCTCTTGAAGCCGATCCCGGCTGATCACCATGATCCTTCCCTGACCTAACCGTTTAATCGCTCCTTCTTTTTCAAGCTTTGCGATATTCCTGCTGACGGTCTCCGGGGTCAGATTAATAGAAAAGGCAATCTCATTTAATTTAAGATGAATCTCATCCCCAAGGCAATGATGATCCTTGTTGAGAAGAAAACGGGCCAGCCGCTGCTTAGGATTACGGATACCCAGATACATAATCCTTTTTTCTGCCTGATCGAGTTCCTCGCTCATCTTTTCTAACATCTGTAACGCAATATCCGGATGCTGATGAAAAATCTTCCGGATTCTATGGCGGGAAACGGCACAGAGTTCGACATCTGTGAGACATACGATATCGTAATGATATACCTGATCTTGCAGAAAGATCCCATGCCAGATGGCCTGTCCGTCATGAAGTACATCTAAGATATGCTCCTCACCTCTGGTATCGGTCCAGCATGTTTTCACCATGCCCGATCGTAGGATCAGGACAGACTGAATCTTATCATTCTCATGAACCAGATAAGACCCCTTCTCATGAGAGGACCGGATGGCACCTTCCACAATCTCTTCCTGAATAGATTGCGGCAGCTTGGAGAACATCCGGATATGAGAAGTACAAATCGTATTCTCCCCCAAATATCGACAGATGGATTGTGACTTTGCGACGTCTACCATGGATGCATCCTCCCCTTTAAATTAGTTACATCTAACTTCCGTTAGTATATCATCATTTTTCACGTTGTGCAATACCAAGAGTATCGATGATAGTGTAAAAGGGGGCTTGAGTTTCCTCCGTGAACTCAGTATAATAATTATGGGTTAGATATGTCTAACCTATAAACTTTGCGTCGGAACATTTTCGGTTATCCGACAGTCAGGAGGACGTTGCATGAAAGAACAGAAGCAGAATGATCTGTCTGCATTACTTGGCTACGCGGGTCGGTATAAGGGACTGACATTTCTTGGGCTCGGCCTGTCCGGGATCGCCATGGTCCTGGGCATGGCACCGTATATCTGCATATGGTTTGCAATTCGGGATCTGATCGCTGTCAGTCCCAACTGGACAGAGGCGACGGATATAGCCCGTTACGGCTGGATGGCGTTTGCCTTCGCATTCGGCGGGATCGTCGTGTATTTTGCGGCGCTGATGTGTACACATCTGGCGGCTTTTCGCACAGCGTCCAACATTCGCAAGCAGGGAATGGCGCATCTGATGAAAACACCGCTGGGATTCTTTGATTCTAATGCCTCAGGTCTTCTGCGAAATCGACTGGACGGCGCTGCCGCTGAGACCGAGACGCTGCTTGCCCACAATCTTGCGGACATGGTCGGCAGTGTTGTGATGCTGATCGCGATGATCGTGCTGATGGTCATATTTGACTGGCGCATGGGCGCGGCATGCCTGCTGGCGGCCGTCATCTCGATCCTCGCCATGTTTTCCATGATGGGAGGCAGGAATGCAGGATTTATGGCAGAGTATCAGGCGGCACAGGATGTGATGAGCCAGGCCGGAACGGAATATGTGCGCGGAATACCCGTAGTGAAGGTGTTCCAGCAGACCGTTTATTCCTTCCGGGCGTTCAAACAGGCGATCGAAAATTACAGCGATAAGGCTGAATACTATCAGGCGGATGTATGCAGGGTACCTCAGGCAGTTAACCTTACCTTTACCGAAGGCGCGTTTATTTTCCTCGTCCCCGCGGTATTGTTTATGATGTCGGAAGCATTAGCATCCGGGGAATTTGCCAGGTTTGTTACCGATTTCGCATTTTATGCGGTTTTTTCAGCGATCATTTCTACCGCTCTTGCACGGGTAATGTTTGCCGCGAGCGGAACCATGCTCGCGCAGACCGCCATGGGACGCATCAATCAGGTGATGAATGCGCCGGTCATGGAAATCGCCGATCATCCGCAGGCACCGAAAGACAACAGCATCGAATATAAAGATGTCAGTTTCACCTATGATGGCGCCGAACATCCTGCGCTTTCTCATGTTTCATTCCGCGCAGAGCCGGGACAGACTGTGGCTTTGGTCGGTCCCTCCGGCGGCGGGAAGACCACAGCCGCTTCTTTGATCCCACGTTTCTGGGATGTGAGCGACGGACAGGTCCTTGTTGGTGACGTGGATGTCCGGCAGACTGATCCGCATGTGCTGATGGATCAGGTGGCCTTCGTGTTCCAGAACAGCCGTCTTTTCAAAGCATCGATCCTTGATAATGTTCGCGCGGCAAGACCGGATGCCGCCCGGGAAGAGGTATTGGCGGCATTAGCTGCGGCACAGTGCGAAGATATCATCGAAAAGCTGCCAGACGGCGTGGATACCGTGATCGGCTCGGAGGGCACCTATCTTTCCGGCGGTGAGCAGCAGCGCGTGGCGCTGGCACGGGCTATTTTGAAAAATGCGCCGATCGTCGTGCTGGATGAAGCGACGGCCTTTGCTGATCCCGAGAATGAAGTGCTGATTCAAAAGGCCTTCGCCGAACTGACGAAGGGGCGCACCGTTATTATGATCGCGCACCGTCTCTCCACGGTGGTGAATGCGGACAGGATCATAGTCCTGGACGAAGGGAAGGTCGTCGAGACAGGGACACATGACCAGCTTATCCGGAAAGACGGCCTGTATTCCAGAATGTGGGCGGATTACAATCAGGCCGTTACATGGAAGATATCCTCAAAGGAGGCGATGTAAATGTTCGAAAAGGATATTCAGTGTAAATATGCGCTTACCGATCAGGGCCTGAAGAATGTCAGAGCCGGCACATTCTGGACAGTCATCGTCAATCTTGTGGTCATGGGCGGTATGGGCATCCTGTATCTGCTGATGTCGCGTTATATGGATACGCTGACTGAAAATGCGCCGCTGCCTGCCGTATGGCCTTTTCTGGTGATGCTGGCCGTCTTTGTCGTGCTCTCGCTCGTCACACATATTCAGCAGTACCATGCAACTTACGGACTGGTATACGGCGAAGTTAAAAATGTCCGAATCCGTCTGGCGGAGAGTATGCGCAAACTCCCGCTGGGATTCTTCGGGAATCGTGATCTGGCAGATCTGACCGAAACGATCATGGGGGATGTGAACCGGCTGGAGCACGTCTGGTCCCACTGCCTGGGATATCTGTACGGTTCGTACATTTCCACGGCTATCATTTCTGCCGCTCTGCTTATTTATGACTGGCGTCTGGCTCTGGCTGCCTTATGGGGAGTTCCGGCAGCGTTTGCCCTGCTCTTCGGAAGCAGGAAACTGGCAGAGCGAAATTCCGAGATCACAAAAGCTGCCGGATTACAAGCCTCTGATGAAATTCAGGAAACGATCGAGAACATGCGTGAGATCCGTGCCACCAATCAGGAGGCCAGGTTCCTGCAACAGCTGAATGACAAGATCGACCGCCATGAGAAGACGATGATAAAGGGGGAACTGAGTACCGGCATCTTTGTTAATGCCGCCAGCATCATCATGCGCCTGGGCGTGGCAACCACGATACTCACAGGAGCAGCACTGATCCTGAACGGCAAGATCGACTTCATGCTCCTGTTTATGTTCCTTCTGGTCATTACCCGTGTGTATGCCCCCTTCGATCAGGCGCTGGCACTGATCGCGGAAATGTTCGTTTCGCAGGTTTCCGCTTCAAGACTGATGGAGATCGAGGATACTCCTGTAGTTGACGGCGCTGAGGAATTTTATCCGGCAGGACATGATATCGAGTTTCAGAATGTGAGCTTCTCCTATGACGATAAGGAAGTCCTGCATGACGTGAGTTTCCTGGCGAAGGATGGTCAGGTGACTGCCCTGGTAGGCCCCTCCGGTTCGGGCAAGAGCACCTGTGCGAAACTTGCCGCACGGCTGTGGGATATTGACAACGGCAGGATCTTTGTCGGA
Organism: Lachnospiraceae bacterium; assembly: GCA_036310685.1. GTDB lineage: Bacteria > Bacillota > Clostridia > Lachnospirales > Lachnospiraceae > Anaerobutyricum. The sequence continues at coordinate 18,986 of JAXJRI010000078.1, forward strand.
GGAGTGGATATCTCCACGGTGGATCCCGAGGTATTGCTGAGCGACTATGCCATGGTGTTTCAGGACGTGATACTGTTCGATGATACTGTCATGGAGAACATTCGTCTCGGGAAACATGGGGCAACGGATGAGGAAGTCCTGGCGGCTGCGCGAGCGGCAAATTGCGATGAATTCGTTCAGAAGCTGCCTGACGGATACAACACGTCCATCGGTGAGAACGGCGCAAAGCTATCCGGCGGTGAAAGACAGCGGATCTCCATCGCCCGTGCACTGCTGAAGGATGCACCGATCGTACTTCTGGACGAGGCGACGGCATCCCTGGATGTGGAGAATGAGACCAGAGTGCAGACTGCTCTCTCCCGGCTGCTTGGAGGGAAAACCGTTCTGGTGATCGCCCACCGTATACGCACAGTACAGTCTGCGGATAAGGTCATCGTACTGTCGGAAGGTAAAGTCGCAGAAGAAGGTTCTCCTGCAGAGCTTCTCGACAGGAATGGCATCTTTGCCGAAATGGTCAGGCTGCAGACGCAGGGGAACAGCTGGACGCTCGGCAGGTAAATTCATGGGAGGCACATAATGTCCCGTTTGCTGTGCAGTGTCCTCATGACTGCTCTCCAGTTGTCGAGCACATAAGTCTGCAGACGCTCTATGT
>JAXJRI010000079.1:0-2080 GCA_036310685.1 Lachnospiraceae bacterium
GCATAAAGTACATCATGAATCCAGACAAGACGGAGAACGGGACTTTGGTCGGAGGCAATTCCGGAACGACTCCCGATGAAATCTATCGCGTCATGATGAACACCAAAGAATTATTTGGAAAGACCGATAAACGACAGGGATATCATTTTGTGATTTCCTGGAGGCCGGGAGAGATCTCTAAGGAGCTGGCTTATGAGATTGCCGGCGAATTCTGTCAGGAGTATTTGGGGGATCAATATGATTATGTCTATTCCATACACACGGACCGCAATCACGTCCATGCACATATCGTTTTCAATTCCGTCAATCGAGTCACCGGATACAAATACCGCTATGAGAAAGGCGACTGGGAGAAATTTATTCAGCCGGTGACAGACCGGGTATGCCAGAGACATGGATTATCGAAATTAGATTATCGTCCGGAGGACAAGGCGGGCAAATCCTATGCGGAGAGGGATGCTGAGAAGAAGGAACTGCCGACTTTGACAAAAATTGTGAAAGCAGACATTGACCTGATGATTGCAAGGTCGGGAGATTTTGATGAATTCCTGAGGAACATGAGGAAGCTGGGTTATCGAATTCGGATCGGGAAATATATTACTTACACTCCGCCGGGGATGGAGAAAGGAAGAAGAGATAAAACTCTGGGAGAAGGTTATTCCAGAATAGAGATCGAGCAGCGAATTATGGAACGATCCCAGTATCATGACCAGGGAAGTGTGATAGACCCAATGGCAGTGATTCGAACGCCGGTCATTGGGAGGAAGGCCATGAGGAGATATGACAATTATCTTGGGCCATACCTGAGGGCCCGACTGACCGGCTTCCAGAGACGGAGGGTTTGGATCGTTTACTGTACCGGTCATTATCTGGAATCGAGAAATCCATTTGCTGTGAGATGGCGTCACGTCCGAAAAGACGCGATGGAGATTGAGAAGATGTTTCAGGAATGCCAGTATCTGATCGAACATGGGATAGGCAGTCTGGAAGAACTGCAAGATCGATATCAAGAAGCAGGAAGGAGAGAGCGAGCGATGATTCGGAGAATTATTAGGCGGGAGGAAGAGCGGCAATCGGCATCCCCAGAAAACCTTAAGAAGCCAGAGAAGAAGGCAAGTAAGGATAGGATCTTGCCTTAAGAGAGGAGGGAGCAGAGTGGACCAGCATCAAGATGACAGAGAAAATATTTTGAAGACACTGAAGATTCCGGAAGACACCATTACATTTCTGAAAGGGATCAAGAATTCATTCGTCCAGGAGTGGATCTATCTATGCGTAGTTGAAAATATGCCTTTAAACAAGATAAAGGAAATTATGGAGAAGATCGAGAAGAGTCATGGGAGTGCATCGACCATCATTATGACGGAAAGAATGAATTTCTTGCGGAATGTCTATCGGGATAACAAGGAGATTGAGCAGAAGGTAGATGATCTCCATGACAAGGTCGTGAATGTTTACGATCTGACTTCTTCTCTTATGAAGAATATCGATGAAGCGTTTCATAATATATTGAAGGAGAAAGATCAGATCGTCGAGGAGAAGATGGAACATCATATGGACCGGATCAATGAGAAGGACCAGATGATTGAGAATTTGAGGCGGGAGCTTCTGGAATCAAAGCAGGAGAGGCACCAGCAGGAGGAATATTTCAAGTCAACCAGCGAGCAGCTCCAGGCACTTCATAAAGAACTGCAGATAACAAGCCAGGAAATGCGGGATGGGCAGAAGACGAATCAGAAGAACTCTTTGGGGGCAGGTACCAGCGGGAAGGAGAAGAAGACATTTAAAAAGAAATGGAAAGAGATCTTCCGAAAGAGTTCTGATCAGGAGGCACAGATCTTTATCAAGACAGTGATAGAGCGGGATGGATATACTGACGAGCAGAAGGATTATCTGGTGTCCTGTTTAGAGGATGGGGATTCCCCTGACCTGATTGCAAAATTCGCATCCCCCAATCTGTCGATCGATTTTATGAGGCGGATCCGAAGTGTTGCCAAGCGTGACGAATAAGAAGTCCAGCGGTAATATGTCAAGACTTGATTGAGTAAAAAATCGCATATTTTTCGGCTCATTTCAGGAA
>JAXJRI010000080.1:0-4889 GCA_036310685.1 Lachnospiraceae bacterium
ATCTTTGGAAGCATGACATCTAGAAGAATCATGTCATAGTTGGTCTTTTTCGCCATCTCGAGAGCTTCCTCTCCATTGTAGGCACAATCCACCTCATAATCATCCTGAAGCAATGAGAACTTGATACCTTTTACAATCAACTTCTCATCATCAACCACAAGTATCTTTTTTGCCATAATGCACCTCTGTTATACTGTAATACTGTCTTTTATCTTTTGAAAAATGCCTTCTCCGATTCCGCTGACATTCATGAGATCTTCCACTTTAGAGAATAATCCGTTCTCCTGGCGGTAGGCGATAATATCCTCTGCCCTGGATTCGCCGATGCCATTTAAGGTCATAAGCTGATCCTTGCTGGCTGAATTAAGATTGACCAAAGCTCCCTTGCTCTGAGAAGAATCCGAGGAACTATTAAGAGCCCCCGTAGACTCCTGCTGGCTGCCTGCTCCCTGTTGGGAAAGCTCTGAACTTCCCAAACTACCTGCCGCAGCCTGCTCAACCTCCCCTTCCTTAGGGATTGTGAGCTGCATCCCGTCTGTTAATTCTTCCGCCATATTCACTGCCTCACGGTCGGCCTTTTTCGTAAAGCCTCCTGCCATATCTACTGCATGCTGTGCTCTCTGTCCAGGCTCACACTTATAAACTCCTGGCTTTTTCACCTGACCACAGACATATACATAGATTGCCGAGTGCCTTATGTCTCTTGTTGTGCCCTCATCCTCCGTATCGCGCTTACTCTTCCTGCTTTCTACCCTCTTTTGAGTAGAACTTGTATCCTCCTGAAACTCTTCCTTAAGATAAGCGTCTTTCCCACATCCTGTGAGCAGAAGACTTTCTCCTAACAGACAGAGGATTGCCACAAAAATCGTAAGCCTTATCCTGCGTCTTCCTCTAGAAATCCATGAATAGACCATAAATCACCTCGAAAGAGGTTCGCAGGGCGAGACGACAGCCTGCACAGATTCATTATAACACTAGTGGCAAGTTTCTCTCAATATCATTTTTATAGGTAAAAAAAGCAGAAATTCGTGAGAAGTTACAGTCCATGCAATATATTAATACAGATAGTACAAACTATTTTTTAATATCAAAATAGCTTATTTAACACTGAAAGATATAATGCATGGACGTGAGAGCTCTATTCCCATCGAATTTCTGCTTGTTAAAAAAATGCTGATTCACTCAAGTATTAATTACGCTAATGCGCCATCTAAGATCTCAATCATCTCGTCGACATCCTTTTCGGTGATTACCAGTGGTGGTACAAAACGGATAATATTAGCTCCAGCGGAGATGATGATCAGTCCCTTCTCTAAGCATCTGTTAATGATTGGTCCTACCGGGCAGTTGAATTCAAGTCCCTGCATCAGTCCGACTCCTCTGTGGTCTACAATCTGATCATATTTCTCTTTCAGACCATCTAATTTTTTCCAGAGATATGGGGCAATCTGATTAACATGGTCCACGATACCGAGCTCTTCGTAGAGATCAAATACGGTGGATACTGCTCTGGTTGCGAATGGATTGCCACCATATGTAGTACCATGGTCTCCAGGAACTAAGGCATGGTCGCATCTCTCATTACAGACAAAGGCTCCAACTGGAACTCCGCATCCTAACGCTTTGGCTAAAGCCATGACATCTGGCTGAACTCCATAAAGGTCATGTGCATAAAGGGATCCGCATCTTCCCATACCACACTGTACTTCATCAAAGATTAAGAGGATATCTTTCTCATCACAGAGCTTACGTAAGCCCTCTAAGAACTCCTTCTTAGCAGGATAGATTCCGCCCTCCCCTTGGACTACCTCACAGATGATTCCGCAGGTCTTGTCTGTGACTTTACTCTTGACATCATTAAGGTCATTGAAATCAGCGAAGACTGCGCGCATGGACATTGGAATAAATCCATCCTGATAGTGTGAGTTACCAGTAACAGATAATGCACCCTCACTTCTTCCATGGAAGGAGTTCTTCATGGCGATAAACTCATAATCCCTGGATGGGTCTTTTAAGTATGCATATTTTCTAGCTACCTTCAGTGCACCCTCGATAGCCTCCGTACCTGAGTTTGTAAAGAAGACCTTGCTCATTCCTGTCGTCTTTACAATCTTCTCTGCTGCCTCAATTGCTGGCTGATTATAGTATAAGTTTGAAGTGTGAAGGATCTTGTCTATCTGATCTTTTAGGGCATCATTGTATTTCTGATTGCCATATCCTAAGGCAAACACAGCAATACCAGCTGCAAAGTCCAGATATTCTTTTCCATCCATATCATAGAGATGGACTCCCTTGCCGTGATCTAAGACAACCGGGAAACGGTTATATGTCTTTAAAATCACATTTTCTCCACGTTCCATATATTCACTCATCTTTGATGACATTCTGATTCCTCCCTATACGATAGCTCTTTCTTCTCTATATATTCTGCTTAGAATAATGGCTCTTTTAAGATAGCAGTACCAATACCCTTCGCGGTGAAGAACTCAAGTAAAAGACAATGTAATGTTCTTCCATCCAGGATATGGACTCTGGATACACCCTGCTCAATCGCATCGATACAGTTCTGAAGCTTTGGAATCATACCTCCACCGACAATACCATCTTTGATGAACTGTTTGGCTGTGTTGACATCCATCTCTGAGATCAGAGTCTTTGGATTGTCTGGGTCTAAGTAGACTCCCTCGATATCTGTGAGGAATACCAGTTTCTCTGCCTTCATAGCTTTCGCTACTCCACAAGCTGCATCATCTGCATTGATATTGTAGGAGTCATAATTATCGTCTAATCCGATCGGAGCGATAACTGGAATGAAGTCATGGTCCATCAGAGTCGTCAGAAGATCTGTATTGACGGAAGCTACTTCTCCAACAAATCCGATATCCTTGCCATCTGGCATCTTTTTGGTGCAGTGAATCATGTTACCATCTTTACCGCAAAGGCCAACGGCATTAACCTCTAATTTCTGCATCATGCCAACTAACTCTTTGTTGACCTTATTCAATACCATCTCAGCGATGTTCATGGTCTCCTTATCTGTCACACGGAGTCCATGATAGAATTCAGGCTCCTTGCCACTCATCTTGACCCATTTGCTGATCTCCTTGCCGCCGCCATGTACAATGATTGGCTTCATACCGATCAGTTTCAGCATCGCTACGTCCTTGATAACATTTCTTTTCAAATTCTCATCTAACATGGCACTTCCGCCATACTTAACTACGATTGTGGTTCCCCAGAACTTTTTAATATATGGTAAAGCCTCAATCAGAGTATTGGCTTTATTGACTACTGCCTGCTTGTCATTATTCTCCTCGAGCATATTATCTATCCTTTCTGATGGATCTCATTAGCTATGATTAATCTATCCTATCCTGTAATTGTTCTGTGTCCTGCCGCCTAGGAACGGTAATCGGCATTAATCTTTACATATTCATATGTGAGGTCACAGCCCCATGCCGTCGCACTTTCCTCTCCCTCATGAATGTCTAAGATTGCCTTCACTGGATCTGCAGAGAGGATCTGAGTTGCCACTTCCTCACTGTAGTCTGTTGCGATACCATTCTTCACAATAGAAAGACTGCCATATTCGCTCTCTAAGGTGATATCTACTTTGTCAGGATCAAAGATTACTCCGCTGTATCCCATTGCACATAAGATACGACCCCAGTTAGCATCCTTTCCGAAGATTGCTGCCTTGGTAAGGTTGGAGCAGACAACAGACTTGGCAATAATCTTTGCATCCTTCTTACTCTTAGCGCCGTTGCAGGTCACCTCAAATAATCTGGTACATCCCTCTCCGTCCCCGGCAATCTGCTTTGCCAGATAAGTAAGCACCTCTCTTAATGCCTCAAGAAATGCTTCTTTGTCAGGGTTAGTATCGTTGATCACTGGATTCTCTGCCAAGCCGTTGCAGAGAACTAAGCAGGTATCATTGGTGGAAGTATCACCGTCCACGGAAATCATGTTGAAGCTGTCCTCCACGATGCTGAGTAAGGATTTCTGAAGAAATGCCTTCTCTACCACTGCATCGGAAGTGACAAAGCAGAGCATGGTTCCCATATTCGGGTGAATCATACCAGCTCCCTTGCACATACCGCCGATGGTCACAGTCTTGCCTCCAACCTCTACACTCACAGCGATATCCTTCTTATGAGTATCTGTAGTAAGTATTGCCTCCGCTGCCATAGTTCCAGCTTCTGTCGTGTCTTTTAATTCTGGAACCAATTTCTCAATTCCACTTTCGATTACTTCCATATTAAGCTGGGCACCGATTACTCCGGTTGAACCAATCAGCACAGCACCAGGATCAAGATTCAGAAGCTGACCTGTACGAACTGCTTCTTTTTTACAGTTCTCATATCCTTCCTGTCCAGTACATGCATTGGCAATTCCACTGTTCACAACGATAGCCTGAACTGGTTTGCCACTCTCAACTACTTCTTTATCCCATCTGACTGGGAGAGCTCGAACAACATTCTTGGTGAAAGTTCCCGCTACCACTGCAGGGCTCTCAGAATAGACCATTGCCATATCCTTATTATCTGCCAAAGGTTTGATTCCTGCTCTCACTCCAGCAGCCTTGTATCCTTTTGCCGCGGTTACACCGCCGTCTAAGTATTCCATCTTAATATCACTCCTAACATTCCTTATTACTGCTCACGCATTTTATCATCAGGAAATGGCATATTACATTTCTAAAATGATAGTATGCGTGAACAGTAATGTCTCATCGTATTTTTGTAGACCCTTTAAGATACCTTCCGATTATCGCACACTTTAATCTCTAAAACAAGTGAGGTATTCTATGATGTGTTTTGACACGGTAAACATTGTTACAGTTCTTGCATTAGTTCAAACTATTTTTCACTGACTTCCATCTGAGCCTA
>JAXJRI010000081.1:0-6192 GCA_036310685.1 Lachnospiraceae bacterium
GATTCTGTCCCTGGTTATTATTTTAGGAGGAATTCAGTCAATCTCTAAGGTTTCCTCTGTAATAGTACCTCTGATGGCAGTCTTCTATGTCATTGCTGGTATTATTGTTATCATAGGAAATATTAGAAATCTTCCGGCAGGAATTGCAATGATTTTCCATATGGCATTTAGTGTGAAGGCAGTAGGTGGTGCTCTTGCAGGAAATATTACAGCAACTATCATGAATGCCGCACGGTACGGCGTTGCCAGAGGCTGCTTCTCTAATGAAGCTGGTCTTGGTTCTGCAGCTATCACTGCAGCGGCAGCAAAAACAGATAACCATGTTCGTCAGGGATACATCAATATGACAGGTACCTTCTGGGATACGATTGTTGTCTGTACAATCACTGGTCTTGCTATTGCAAGTTCTGGAATGCTCGGAGCAATTGATCCTTCTACTGGAGAGATGTATATGGGTTCTAGTCTTACCATCGCAGCATTCGCTACGGTCCTTGGTAAATGGGGTGGATATCTGGTAACTATTGGAATCACACTGTTTGCATTCTCAACTATTTTAGGCTGGGAGTATCATGGAGAGAAAGCATTTGAGTATCTCTTTGGAACTCACAAGTTTAATATGGCATATCGTATCGCATTCTCACTGATTGTCTATGTCGGTGCAACCCAGACTCTTGATCTGGTATGGAACTTCTCTGATATCGCCAATGCCCTGATGGCAATTCCTAACTTAATCTGCCTGATTGCACTGAGCGGAGAGATTTCTAGGGATGTGATTGATTTCCAGGATGTGCTTGAGAAAGAGAAGCAAGCATAAGATTAGATGATTAGGCCATGGTTTAATTGACCTTCATAAATATGCATAAAAAAGCAGTTAAAAGACCCGGATGACTTCAATGATCATCCGGGTCTTACTGCATCTGCTTAAATTATTATTCTAGAATGCTGGTGCTAGAATTAGTCGAGCTTGATGCCCTTTAAGAGAGCACCAAGGTTTGTGGAAGCACTTCCCTCATCTTTGTAAGATGTAGGACCTCTGTCAGTTCTCTCTCTTCTCTCGCGTTTAGCAGGAGCCTCTTCATTGGCACCATCCTCAGCCTGACGAATGCTTAAGCTGATCTTGCCATCGGCAACCTTTAAGACTTTAACCTTAACTTCCTGTCCGAGCTTTAATACCTCGGAAGGGGACTCGATACGCTTGTGAGCGATCTGGGAAATGTGGCAAAGACCGGAAACTCCATCACCAAGATCGATGAAAGCACCGTATGGTTTGATAGAATCTACCTTACCAGTAAGAACGCTGCCTACCTCAACAGCATCAATCTTAGCCTGACGCTCTGCACGTCTCTTATCGAAGAGTACTTCTTTGACAGAAAGTACCAGACGGTTCTTAGCTCTGTCAGCTGTGATAACCTTAGCCTCAACTTCCTTGCCAAGGAATGTATTCGTATCTTCTACAAATCCGATATCAAGATGAGAAGCTGGAATAAATCCACGTAAGCCCTCAACATAGGCGATAACACCCTTGTTAACGATGCCTGCAACTTTAACAGTAAGAACGGTTCCGTCCTCAAGGTACTGCTCAACCTTCTCCCAAGCAACTTCTTTTAAAGCTTCCTTAACGGAAAGAGCAACATTGCCTTCTCCATCGTCAAGACGTGTGATGACAGCTTTAACCTTGTCACCTTCCTTTAAACTCTGCATTGAGAACTCAGGGTCATTGCTGAAGTCAGCCTTCTTAACGATACCCTGTGTGTGATAGTTGATATCTAAATATGCTGCGTCATCTGCAACAGAAGTGATAATGCCTTCTACGACGTCTCCCTCATTCAGTTTGCGGAATGATGCATCCAGTTCTTTCTCGAAATCTGCCATTGATTCACTCATGTTTATTACCTCTTTTCTTAGTCTTCAGTAAAAGTGGAAGGTAAGAAAACTCACACTTTCACATACTATAATAGAGTATAGCATCATTTGACGAGGAAAGGCAATATCATCTGTCATGTATTAAGAAATTTGTTGCCTTTTAGGGATTTCTTGGGAGGGATATGGTATACTAGTCTGTGCAAATCAGAAACATTCGCCTTGCAAGCTGGCGGCACTGTTATTGCTCAGCATACAAGTGAAGTGCCGGTGGCAATTCAGCTTGTTACAGAGAGAAAGGATATTAATATGAGTTTACAGGTAGGAATGACAAAGACCTTAGAGGAGACAGTAACCAAAGATAAGCTCGCCGTAACTTTAGGAAGCGGAAGCCTTAATGTATACGGAACACCAGCGATGCTCCGTCTCGTGGAGGCAGCAGCGGTTGCACTTCTTGAAGGCAATCTGGAAGAGGGTACGACCACAGTTGGTACTAATCTTAACGTAGATCATGTATCTGCAAGCCCATTAGGAGCGCAGATTACATGTACAGTTACTCTTGAGAAGATTGACCGAAGAGCCCTGACTTTTGCAGTGGAAGTGAAAGACGATGCTGGACTGATCGGAAAAGGAAGTCATCAGAGATTTATCGTAGAGAGCGATAAATTCCAGAAGAAGGCTGATGCAAAACTTCAGTAGGCAGAGGAGAATAAGGGGACGTATTATGAGCGAGAAGATGGATAAGGCCCAGCCTAAGACAGCAGATGAGGCAATGCGTCTCAATAAATTTTTATCAGTCTCTGGTCTGTGTTCCAGACGTCAGGCAGATCGATTGATTGAGGAGGGCAGAGTGACCATAGACGGGAGAATCGCCGAGATGGGAGAGAAGGTTCTCCCTTCCATGGAGGTTGCCGTTGACGGAAAGCTGATCTCACAGAAGCCCAAGAAGGTTATTCTCGCAGTGAATAAACCTAGGGGAATTGTATGTACGACTTCAAAAAAAGAGAAGGATAACATCGTTGATTATCTTAATTATCCAGAGAGAATCTATCCGGCGGGAAGACTGGATAAGGATTCTGAGGGCTTAATTCTGATGACAAATGATGGAGAACTGATGAATGAGATTCTGAGAGCCCGCAATTATCATGAGAAAGAGTATGTCGTGGAGGTCAACAAGCCGATTCGCAAGGACTTCCTTATGAGGATGTCCTCAGGGGTCTATTTAGAAGACTTAGAGCAGATGACCAGACCATGCCAGGTGACTAGGACAGGACGTTTTGCCTTCCACATCGTTCTGACTCAGGGGCTGAACCGTCAGATTCGAAGAATGTGTGAGGCGTTGGGCTATCGTGTCGAAAGTCTGAAGCGTATCCGCATTATGAATATCGAGTTAGGTGATCTGGAGACAGGAAAGTATCGCAAACTGACAAAGAAGGAACTTCAAGGACTTTGTCAGCTGACAGGAATGAGACTGGAGGAGTTGGATGGATAAGCGTGAGAGGATGCAGGAGCTCATCACAAAGCTCAATGAGGCCTCTAAGGCCTATTATCAGGAAGACCGGGAGATTATGTCTAACTTTGAGTATGACAGTCTCTACGATGAGCTGGGAAGGCTAGAGAAGGAGACAGGAATCGTCATGGCCAACAGTCCGACGCAGAGAGTTGGATATGAGGTTCTGAGTGAACTTGAGAAAGTTCGCCATGATTCCCCAATGCTGTCACTTGATAAGACCAAAGATCCTCAGGCCCTCAAAGCCTGGCTGAATAGACACAAGGCCATGCTGTCCTGGAAGATGGACGGTCTGACAGTGGTCTTAACATATGAGGGCGGTCGTCTTTCCCGGGCAGTGACCAGAGGGAATGGTACTATTGGAGAAGTTATCACCAACAATGCCAGAGTCTTTCGGAATATTCCATCGCACATCCCTTTTGAGGGAAGAGTCGTTCTCAGAGGAGAGGCCGTCATTCGTTATTCAGACTTCAAGAAGATTAATGAGAACATTACGGATGTCAGTGCCCGCTATAAGAATCCGAGAAATTTATGCAGCGGAACCGTGAGACAGCTAAACAACAAGATCACTGCTGAAAGAAATGTCTATTACTTCGCATTTACTCTGGTGGAAGCGCAGGGGGCAGAGCTTGGAAATTCAGTGGAAGAGAGCCAGCTCTGGCTTCAGAAGATGGGCTTTACGATTGTTCCCTACCGCATGGTTACAGAGGATAACATTGTTGAGACTATCCAGGAATTTGAGCGCAAGATTCCAGACAATGATTTCCCTTCCGATGGATTGGTTGTCATCTATGATGATATCGCTTACGGAAGGTCTCTGGGAAGAACTGCTAAGTTCCCAAGGAATTCCCTGGCATTTAAGTGGCAAGATGAAGAGGCAGAGACGGTGCTTCGCGAGGTAGAGTGGAGTCCTTCCAGAACTGGATTGATTAATCCGGTGGCTATCTTTGACCCGGTAGAGCTGGAGGGAACAACCGTCAGTCGTGCCAGTCTCCACAATATCAGCATTATTGAGGGATTAAAGCTTGGAATCGGAGACCGGATCAAGGTTTATAAGGCGAATATGATCATTCCTCAAATCTCGGAGAATCTGACCCAGAGTGACAGTCTAGTGCTGCCAGAGCATTGTCCAGCCTGTGGAGGAGAAGTGGAAGTTCACATGGATGTAGATGCTAAGACTCTGTACTGTCCAAATCCATACTGCAGTGCCAAGAAAGTGAAGCTGTTCGCTCACTATGTCAGCAGAGATGCACTTAACATAGATGGACTTTCTGAGATGACTCTGCAGAAGATGATCGATCAGGGCTTTTTAAATGAACTTTATGATCTCTACGAGCTCTCTAAGTACAAGGAGCAGATTATGTCCATGGAAGGATTCGGAGAGAAATCCTATCAGAACATGGAGCAGGCGATTGAAAGGTCTAAGGATACAACACTTGCAAGATTGGTCTATGGACTGGGAATTCCTAATGTAGGGGCATCCAATGCCAGAGTCCTGTGTCAGAGTGTGGGAGAAGATATGGAGACTTTAGAGCAAGCGTCCGTAGAGGAACTGGCGGATATCGATGGTATCGGCATCATCATTGCAGGTAGTGTTCATGATTATTTTAACAATGAGCATAATCAGAAGGTAGTGGCAAGGCTTAAGGAGATTCTTCATATCAGAGAGCCAGAGCCGATTCAGGAAGGCTCACAGACCTTAGAAGGTAAAACATTTGTTATTACTGGAAGTGTGGAACATTTTAAGAATCGTAAAGAGTTGAAAGAGAAGATAGAAAGCCTGGGAGGAAAGGTCACAGGATCTGTCTCAAAAAAGACAGATTATCTCATTAATAATGATGTGACCAGCCAGAGCAGCAAAAATAAAAAAGCGAGAGAACTGGAGATTCCAATCCTCTCGGAAGACGATTTTCTAAAGATGATCTAAGCACAAGATGATTTAAGCACAGATACATGTCGGAAGATAATAATCAAGGGAGCAGTGAATTTGACCTGCTCCCTTTTAAAGTCTTTTGATATAAATCCTGCTGAATTATTTGAGAATTCTGCGGATTGCAACGATATGACGATAGTTTGCGTTGGCAGAAATCTTGATTCCTGTACTTGGATTGCTGGCATGTACAATTCTGCCCTTGCCCATGTATAAAGCAACATGTCCGCTGTAGCAGATGAGATCGCCAGGTCTAGCATTTTTTAATCCATGAACAGCGGTACCAACGTGACGGTCTGCTGCGGATGAATGTGGAAGAGATTTTCCAAAGTGACGGTATACACTCATGACATATCCGGAACAATCAGCACCGTGGGTTAAGCTTGTTCCGCCCCATCTGTATGGATTGCCGACAAAGCGAAGAGCGTAAGCAACTACCTGCTTGCCTTTTGCCTCACCAGAAACATATGTGAGGCCCTTTTTACGAACGAAACCAATCTTTTTACCAACTTTAACCATAGCCCATTTGCCAGAGTAGGAGAGAACGTTAACTTCCTTTCCGATGCGGAGCTTTTTAACCTTTTTAGAACTCTTCTTAGGTAATGTGCGCATGATAAGAGTAGAATCAGCGTAAGCTTTCTTGGCTGCTGCCTGAGCTTTCTGTGGAGCTGCTGGAACAGCAATTGCAGTAGCGAGCATTGTCGCAGTAAGGAAACCGATGATTGTACGCTTTAATTTCATAAATACCTCCCGTAATTAATGCCTTCTTGACAGGCAGGACATTTGCTTTTTACATTTTAAGATGTGGATGTCAAAAGTGACTACGGAATGTTGCGTCGCTTTGCGACTCCCACATTCCTGCCCTTCATTCGCATTTTCGTGGTGATAATCA
>JAXJRI010000082.1:0-14293 GCA_036310685.1 Lachnospiraceae bacterium
ACATAAAGGCAGTACTGCCATGTTCTAAATCCGTCACATTGTCCTGATGCCTGCGATACTTGATGAGTGGCTTCTTAATCAATGCCACCCTACCCATCATCTCCGCGGCAGTTCCAATCCAGTAATCATGCATGTACATTTCCTCAGGAATCGGCAGAATTATTGGAACAAGCTCCTTGCGAAAGGCCATACAGCATCCCATGTAACTATTTTTCACCAGGTTATGTAATATTCCATCTTTACTATTTCTCAGTTCAAATAAGCTAGGCCCCTCTATGATCCTTCCCTGCTCATCCGCCAGGACTCCATTATGAAGGACTGCTACGGTTCCTTCCTGACCTAATGCTTTCCTTACCTTTTCCACTTTATCCGCCATCCAGATGTCATCCTGATCTGACAAGAATATGTAATCGCCCTGACATTGAGAGATTGCATGTTCAAAATTCTTTACGACACCTCTGCCTGGTCCTTTGGTCAATCGGATTCTGCGATCTCCTCTCGCCTTCTCTAAAAGATACTCCATGGACCCATCGTCCGCTCCATCCACAGACACGATGATCTCATCTTCCGGTCCGATCTGGCTGAGAATTGACTGCAGTTGTTCCTCGATATACTGGCCTCCATTATAGTAGGCCATCGCTACTGAAATATTCATCCTTCTATTCCTCGTGTCTGCGTGCGTTCAGTTCACGTCTCCATTCCTGCTGCCGTTTCACTGCGAAGGACGGCTCCGCCTTGTCCATCTTCTCTCTGGCAATTCTTGCAGGACTATTTTCATCTTCCTTCAATTCATTCGTCTCTCTCGTTTGATCCTGATACCAGCTGTCTCCAAAAAAGACCTTAATCAACTGATCGTCAGGACTTCCGATCACTAATCCCATCTTTTATCCTCTCTAAATTATATCGAGACAAATTGTCGTAAAAATGTCGATTAATATTCATTAAATATTCAAATTACCGACATATTTACTACACATTTCTATACTATACTGACGTTGGCAACAAAGAAATCCCTCTATTTCTTGTAGCTAAAGATTTTTTCATATTTTGAAGCCCATGTAAGATTCTCTTATATGGGCTTCCTCCTATTTATCCCTTTTTCGGATGATCTTGAATTACTTAATCTGACCTAATACATAATCGATGAACTGCTGTGCGGTTCTTCCGGACATTCCACCATGTTTGAGTTCCCATTTGTTCGCTTCTTCGCATAAGGTCTTCTCGTCCATAGTAATCTCAGGATGTGCCTTGGCAAGATTCTTGACAATCTCAAAGTATCCCTTCTGATCTGGTTTAGAGTAATTGATTGTGACACCAAATCTAGCAACCAATGATAATTTCTCCTGCATAGAATCAGATCTGTGAAGCTCTTCATCCCTGTCATCCCGGTCGCCCCAGGTCTCTTTAATCAGATGACGACGGTTAGAAGTTGCATAGATTAATACATTTTCTGGTCTTGTCTCGATACCACCTTCAATGACAGCTTTCAGATATTTGTAATCTGTCTCGAATTCCTCGAAGGACAGGTCGTCCATATAGATGATAAAACGATAATTACGATTCTTTATGGAACTGATAACGGTAGCCAGATCTTTAAACTGATGCTTATAAATCTCTACCATTCTTAATCCATCATCATAATACTGATTCAGGATAGCCTTAATACTTGTGGATTTGCCTGTTCCGGCATCTCCATAAAGCAGACAGTTGTTAGCTGGTCTTCCATGAACGAATGCCTCTGTGTTATCAATTAATTTCTTCTTCTGAATCTCGTATCCAGTCAAATCATCCAGGCGTACCTTAGATACATCTTTGATTGGAATTAAATCTACATCTTCTCCAGAATATGACAGACGAAATGCCTTATTAAGACCAAACATTCCAACTCCATATGCCTTGTAGAACTCGTTCATATCCTCAAAGAACTCATCCACATCCTTAGCCTGTTCTAATTTTTCTGAGAGTTTATGCACCTTCTCACTGACATTGACATTGTACATACTCTCTTTCTTACCGATGGAATTGTAGTGTAAGATTGTGCTGAAACAATCGATTCCAAGACGATCTTCAATCTGGCTGAAATCATAATTAAAGAGGTCCATAAAAATCTTAAAATCATTCTTTGCAAAATGATTGACGGTTCCCTCCTGAGCTCCGTTTTTCTCACAGGTAAGTGTGAAAGAATTCTCGTTGGTCATCAGAATGAAAGTCAGATAATTATGCCACAGATTCTTCTCAAATGCGTAATCTGTGGAGAGATCTAAGAGACGCTTAATCTCTCGATAAATGTCTGTGATCAATTCATCCTCGCGGTAGTGACAGCTGTCGAATCTTCTGAAAATCTCCGAAAGATTTCCAAGAATGCTGTCTTCGCCTAATTCTCTGTACAATATCAGTTTTGATACTAATTGATACATCTCATTCCTCCTTAAGCAATCTGCTTATTCCTTCTCCTCCTTGGGTCCGTCTTCTGTCACCGAATAATCTGTGACATGGCCTGCGTTCTCAAGCTCACTGTAGCTCATTTCCATCTCCTTGACCATCTGCTCAATCATAGCTCTGGCCTCTGCTTCCTGTTTCTTCTCCTCTTCCTCTTTTTCAATCGCTGCCTTAGCTACATCTTTTGCAGAGATTGTTCCAGGGAAAGGTACAACATTAGAATCTCCTCCCGCAGAGGAAGCAGCACCCTCGTCGTCCTTAGCCTGAGGAATCAAGGTATCCTGCGGCATCGCCTGAGCTAAGGAATACTGCTCCAGTTCTCCAGAAAGCTGCTGCTTTAGCTGATCAATCTTATTCTGAGCTCCTTTCCGGTCTCCCTTAAACTCAGTGTATCCGTTAAATGTGGAGGCTGCTGGTTTGCCCTCATGGCCCTGATAGAGCTCCAGACCAGGAAATGCGTATTTCGGCCCCTCTTTCACTTTACCTTCCCTGATATCCTGCATGGTAACCAGACCAGGAAATGCATACTTTGGCTTATAGCTTGGCATCTCGAAAGGCTTAAAATAATCCAGGATATCTGCATCGGCAAGATCCTTTGGAATGTCTTCTTTCAAATACTCTGGATGATGTTCCCGATAGAAGGCCATAATGACTTTCTTAACCGGAAGATCTTTGATACTGGCTGAAGATTCCTCATTATTAATATAGAAATAATATCGAACCAGGTAAGGAAGAATCCTCTCTTCCGCTGTGATGGAGGTAATCTCTGGAACTTCCGGATAATGAACTTTCAATGTGTGGAAGGTCTTCTGCTTGATGCGCTTAACTTCCACACCCTCCATCTTATCTGGATCAAGTTCAAAATATAAACTTTTTAACAGATTGAATTCAAACATGCTTCCTCTCCCCCATCACTCTGCTAACAGTTCTTCCATCTGGTCAAGCAGGTCTCCGAACAGCTTCAGAGCGGATTCTACAGGCTCCTTACTTGTCATATCAACTCCTGCCAGCTTTAGGAGATCAATCGGATTCTTGGAGCTTCCACCGCTTAAGAACTTGAAATAGCCCTCTCTTGCAGCTGGATCTCCAGAAAGAATCTTGCGGCTGATCGCGATGGCTGCAGAATAACCTGTCGCATACTGATATACATAGAATGGAGTATAGAAATGAGGAATTCTTGCCCACTCTAAGGCGATCTCCTTATCTATGTTGATGTCATCTCCGAAGTAGAGCTGATTCAGTTTATAGTAGACATCGCAGAGAACATCTGCTGTGAGTGGCTGCTGTTTCTGAACCATCTCATGGGTAATCTTTTCAAACTCTGCAAACATTGTCTGGCGGTAGAGAGTTCCCTTAAATTGCTCTAAGAAATAATTGATCAGGGCGATCTTCTCCTGTTTATCCTCTGTATGTCCCAGCAGATACTGCATCAGAAGTGCTTCATTACAGGTGGAAGCCACCTCAGCAACAAAGATTCGATAGCCTGAATAGAGGTATGGCTGATTCTTTGAGGAGAGATAGGTGTGCATGGAATGTCCCATCTCATGTGCCAGTGTAAACACATCGTTTAGGGTGTTCTGATAATTCATCAGGACGTAAGGATGTGTCCCGTAAGCTCCCCAGGAGTAGGCTCCGCTGCGCTTTCCCTCATTCTCATAGACATCGACCCAGCCGCCATCCATACCGCCAGAAAGAATCTTAATATAATCTTCCCCGAGAGGTGCCAGACCCTTCTTAACAATCTCCTTAGCCTGCTCAAATGGAATATCCTTGTCCACTTTCTTGGCCATCGGAGCATAAAGATCATACATGTGAAGCTCGTCAAGACCCAGCGCTTTCTTTCTCAATCCCACATAACGGTACATGAGATCCATGTGATCATGAACCGTATCAATCAGCTGTGTGTATACACTGACTGGAATCTCTCCCCCATCCAGACTCATGGCGAGGGCAGAATCATAATGACGGACTTTAGAGAAGAAATAGTAATCCTTTACATTTGCTCCGTAAGTAGCCGCTAAAGTATTCTTAAACTGTCCATACTGAGAGTACACGGACATAAATGCCTGCTTTCTGATATTGCGGTCCCTGTTCTCTAACAGACTGGTGTATCTTCCATGGCTGACTGGGATCTCCTCCCCGTCTGCCCCCTTAATGGATGGGAACTTCACATCCGCATTATTGAACATGGAGAAAATGTTGGACACATCTCCTGCCATATCGTTGACGTCTGCTAAGATACTCTCAATCTCCTTGGAACGAACATGTTCCTGCTGACGGAAGAGCTCATAGAAGAAACGCTTATAAAGCGCCATCCCCTCCTCCTTTTGAAACCAGGAATCGATGGTCTCCTTACCGATTGCGAGAAGCTCTGGCTCCTCAAATACGGTGGAGGACTCTACGGAAAGGGCAAGTGTCTGAGCTTTTCCACTCATCGCCTGATAAAAACCATTGCCCGTATCCTCATGGTAACGCTCGTTAGCATAGACATAAAGTCTCTCAAAACGCTTCATCACATCCTGCTTCTCTTCCATGTAGGTGAGGAAGGTTTTGGCTCCCTCGGAAAGTCTTCCCTCATAGGCGGCAAGCCTCTTACACTCCTCTAAGAGAGACTGGTAATCCTTGTCCCACTGATCATCACTGGCATAAAGATCCTCAATATGCCATTTGTACTTACTGTCAATCTCGCTTCTCTTCGGAAGCTTTTTCGTTTCTGCCATGTATCTTACTCCAATCTATCTTAATGTATCATCGTCTTGATAATCTCATATATCCAGGTGATAGCAAAGAATGCAATCAAGGCAAATGTAAAACAGCCGCCTTTTCCAAAATGGCCCTTCTTTGACTGTCTCCCAGATACCTGTCTTCCTGTATTCTGAGGATTCCTCATTGAGGTTCTCGTTGGCTGATTTGGTTTTGCCATATGATGCCGTGATTTATTCGGTTCAGGATGCACATACTTACGCTTTCTGTACCCAAACAGGCTATCATATTTCTCACCGTCTTCCTCAGATGACTGATAACTCTTTCCGAAGGTATCCATCCGATAATTATACCGCTCCAGCCATCTCTGGTCTTCCTCACGATCCCTGTTATAATAACAGCATTTCGGACAGATTCCCTCATGCTTCTCATAATTAAATGTTGCTCCACATCGTTTACAAACAGCCATAGCTCCTCCTCACCAGCAAGATATACATTACGACCCATAGTCTTTATTATTTTATCACACCATGTGGCAAAATTGTTGAAAAGGACACTGTATGTTATAATAAAATAGTGAAAAAGATATCTAAGGGGGAGACACTATACTATGAAAAGATATACCATCGCAGATTTTGAACGAACACAAAAGATACCATCTGATCAGATTTATATGACAGAAGACCGCATGTCTTACATCGCCATTCCTATTGACGATTCTATGCCTCAGGAAGTCTTAGAGAAGGCTGAAGATGCTCTGATGCAGGTACTCTTCTTCGAGTGTCATGCCGGTGAAGATTTTAATCCTTCCGATTATCAGTTGGAACTCACACTGCTGGTTCCTTTCAGTAGCCAGAGATTCCAGGAGAACCTTCTCCTGG
Organism: Lachnospiraceae bacterium; assembly: GCA_036310685.1. Classification (GTDB taxonomy): domain Bacteria; phylum Bacillota; class Clostridia; order Lachnospirales; family Lachnospiraceae; genus Anaerobutyricum. The sequence goes on from JAXJRI010000082.1 coordinate 6,024, forward strand.
CAGCTATTTATGACAAAGACGGCACTGCTTACCGTCACAGCATGATTCTCCAGGGATAAATTCTGCTCTATTGGCAACGCTAAGGTGTGGGTACAGAAATTAACTGTGGATTGTTCCGTCGCTTTGCGACTCCCTTGGTCCTGCCATGATAATATTTTCGAAAGGTATGGAGAGTTTTTTCAGATTTTCGTAATTTTTAAAACACAATTTGTTCACAGTTTCTAGTTATGATATTAACTGTAAAGCAGATATGCGAATGCATAACTTATTGCTTTTGAATTTTTCATACTTTTCTCTCAACAAGAAGGACCGCCAATCAGCGGTCCTTCTTGCGTTATCTATGTTCGTTTTTGTAAAATCTGTCTGGCCAATAAGAGCATCCACAGAACGATTATCAGCAGTGGGATTACCACTTCTCCTAAGATTCTCCCAATCAATAACAAGCCTTTCTTCTGACTGCCAATATCTCCTTTTAATTCTTTTGTGCCTGATCTCCTGCATATCTTACATACCAGAATATATCGACCGTTCGTCATATCTCTAGAACAGGTACTCAAGAGCATGAGATGATCACTGCTTCCAGTTGGGACCTTCCGATCATGAACCGCTTTCGCCTTGAGATTTCTAAGATACCTTATCCGCTCTCTTGTATCCATGAGCCCTGGACGATACACATCCATGTCATAGGCATCTGTCAGTACAATCGCCATCACCTTAAGACCATACTTCTTTGTCCTCAGCTTTCCCTGACTGTCGACTCCCTGAATCAATGTGAGATTTCCTCTGGAATGACTCTCAAAATACCGATCATCCATAAACTCATCGAGTCCTCCCAGCATTAGATTCTCTGCCATATGATGACCAAAGATGATGTTATTGAAATCCGAAAGATTTCTCTGATTCCTGCAGTCTAAAAACAGGGCTCCTGCCAGGCTATATTGTCCCCTGGCATTCGTATATACATATCTCTCATTATCTATACCCTGTACCAGAGGATAATTGATCTTAGTATCCTTCAGCTGAATCCATCCAAAGACATCGGGATTCATATGATAATATTGGGCTAACAACCGCTCCCTACTAACTTTCTTTTTCCCTTTGGCTACCTGATAATGACTCTCCTCCGCCTGATGATAGATCTGTCTGGAATCATAGACCGAGTACAGTGAAAAGAAGACGCAAATCAAGATAAGACAGACTACGACGCCGTCAATAATCCTCTCAAGCACTCCCATCAGATCATAGAGAATCCGCTTTCCCTGCTCTTGATCAGATATCCCTCTCATCCTTCTCTCTTACAACGAAGGCAGCGGTTGCCCCTCCTGCCAATACTAAGAGCAGAATATATGGAAACTCCTCCATGACAATTCCAGTCGGAGCAATGGAAGCCGCATTAAAAGTATCCGTCACATCCACATTCTCTCCATTGTTCGTGTCGCTTAACACCCTGTTCTCAAGCGCAAGATCTGTAGCTAAGGTACCCTGTTTGATCTCTTCGCCTATCTTATAAGAAGGAGTGTAGTTCCTTGCACCTCCGTGGGTGATCGAATAGGCAGTTCCGGAAGGAAGTTCCGCAAAACCAATACGCTCATTGTCTTTCAGATTGAACTCAAATGGTGTATTGTATGATACCGATTGCTCTTCTTTATTCACTGTTCCATCTTCATTCATGCTGTAAATTATCGCATTAACTGAATCAGATGAAATATAGTTATCTGGTGCAGTCAGAGTCAGGGTGTAGGAGAACTCTTTCGTCTTATCTCCATAATCACCGCTCACGTTCTCTGTCACGCCGAGTGCCCCGTAGGTTCCCGTGGAAGGATCATCCGGATTCTCCGGATCAATGACTGCTTTATGAATCATCTTCGTGTAGGAATTCACAAAAGTGAATCCTGAATTCGCTGCTTCCTTATCGTCTGTCGGTGCTGCGCTTGGATCTCGCTTATCCTTTCCGTCTGAGACCGTCACATTCTTAATCTCTAGGCCTCCGGATTCTGTATTCGCTACATAAAGATGAAGCAGATAGGAGGACCTATCATACTGCATCGATTCCTTCGTATCCGGATCTTTATCCTCTGTCAATCCAGAATTCTTCTGTGTGACCTTGTACACATACTCAGCCGCATGGTCGAATTCCTTATCCTTAAAAATCTCCGCGACCGTCTTCGTGCCAACCAGGTTGTTATTGGTTTTCAGGCTTTCCGGATGCTTCATATCCGAAGTACTGATAGATGTAGTAAAAGCCTGCGGCATATTTGCCCCACTATCTGGATTTGAACTATCGGAATATGGACTGATATCATAAGTAAATGTTGCGTTGGGAACTTTGGTTCCTCTGGCCATCTTCATGTATTCTACAATGACTGCTTCCTCTACTGGACTCTGCGGCACTGACTGAGACTCCGTCCCACTCGGGATAGTATCTGCCATGACGGGACATATATTCGCCATCATCATCGCTCCGGCTACTGTCATTGCCATCAGTTTTCGTAATCTCATGATGAACTCCTCCTACAAACTTTGAAACCTGCATGCTGCTCTATATCATAGGCAGCCATTCCAACCAGCATCATCCTTGTGACGATGATTAAAATTCACGCCGTCGGAAAACACCGATCACTCTGCCTTTGATATCCTTCTTTTTGACACAGCCATAGATTCGACTATCCGTCGCGCCTTCTCTATGATCTCCTAGAACAAAGAACTCTCCCTCACTTACTTTGACAGGGAAACTTGTTCCTCCTTGAAACTGTGTCGTCTTCTCAGTAATCTTCGGTTCCTCGGCATGATAGCCATTGATCTTAAGTCCCTCTTGAGTAATGTCCACCTGATCACCAGCCTGTGCAATCACTCTAACTGCATCAAGCCTGCCATGATAGTCAACCATCACTACATCATTGGTATAATATCTCGGAGACATCCGATAATATAGGATAAGGTCTCCATCTTGCAGCGAAGGCTGCATCGTTGCGCTTCCCATACGATGCAGCCCAAACACAAATGTAAATAATATAGAAATGATCAAAACTATACAACAGATTCTCGAAATGGGATGAAACATCCTGTATGTATACTCCAGATATGATGGCCGGTTGTCTAATAACAAGTCATGATATCTTTTGTGTGAAACACGTATCAGTCGATTATTTTGAATAGGAGGTTCTTTGGGTCCTTCCTCTTTTGTGCCGATACCAGTCATACCTAGATGCATGCCATCTCCTTTCTGGTTATTATTTACATTTCTGTGCTACGATTTACATTTTACTGTAAATATATGGTAATGTCAACATTTATTTTCTGTCATTCCTAATTTTTCTCCAGTATGTGTGTTTATATTTGATGACTACAGTGTCAAAACTCATCATCTCACGTAAGCTTGCTTACAAGTGGGGATGTGAGTTATTTGCCAAGCATGCAGGAGAACCGCCAGTGGCTGTTCTCCTGTAGACACGACTCTTGTTCAAAGCGGAAAAACTCCAGGAACTAATCGAGATTAATTCCTGGAGTCAATAGAATCAGAGTGATTCATATCTGTTGGATTTTTAGAACATTCCTGGAAGGACGCCGCTGAACAAGCTTAAAATCAAGACGCATACCAGTGCTGTTAATGATGTGATTGTTCCACCTACTGTGTAAATCTTGATAGTATCCTTTACATCGAATCTTCCGAAACGGTTGATTACCCAGAATCCTGAATCGTTTGGAAGAGAGAGTCCGATACCGCCGGCGCAGATTGCGATGGCTACTAATACTGGTGAGACACCTGGCATAGAAGCAAGGATACTAGTGAAGATTGCGGATGTTGTTACAAGGGCTACCGTAGTAGATCCCTGAGCTGCACGGAGAATCAGGCAGATTAAGTATGCCATAATCATGATAACGAATGCGCTACCGCCGATAGCACCGCTCATTCCCTTTGCAAGCTTATCACCGATACCAGAGTTTGTAATGATCTGACCAAATGCTCCACCAGCACCTGTGATTGCTAAAATAGAACCAGCCTGTGTCGTAGCATTTGTTACAATCTCATTGAAATCCTCTGTGATGTGTTTATGGAGGGCTGCCAGTGCGACAATTACTCCGATTAAAAGTGCAATGTTCTTATTGCCTAAGAAGGAGGCAATAGTATAAGCTGTACTCTTCTCTGGGACTACCATGCATACGATTGTTCCTGCTAAAATGATGGCAATTGGAAGTACGATTAATGCGATTCCTAATCCTCCGGATGGAAGATTATCGCTGCTCTCTAATACAGAATCATCGATATCCTCATCTGCGAATGCTTTTCCAAAATCATCTTTAAACTGAGGTCTGTTTCCGAGCCATTTACCATAAACGAGACCTCCGACCAGTGCTGCTGGAATTGAGACGATGATGGAGTACAGTAAGAAGAATCCCATATTGATTCCCATAGTACCAGCAACTGCAACTGGTCCTGGAGTTGGGATTACCATCGCATGAGTTGTGATCAGACCAACGCCTAATGCACATGTTAAGGTTGCGAATGGAATCTTACCTTTTTTAGATATGGACTTTACTAACTGAATCAAGATGACAAATGCTGCATCAAAGAATACTGGAATAGATACGATATATCCTGTCAGTCCGATAGCAAGTGGAGCATTCTTCGTTCCTGTCTTGCCAAGCAGCAGGGCTGCGATCTGACTGGTACAGCCAGATTTATGAAGAAGTTCTCCAAGGATTACTCCGAGAATAATCAGAATACCGATGGATGTCATCGTATTACCGAATCCGGCTGCCAGACCATCTGCGATATCCGTGAGTTTCATTCCGGAGATGGCACCCATGATCATTCCGCCGAACAGGAGGGAGATGAATGGATGCAGATTAAATTTGATAATAGTAACTAATACAAAGGCCAACGCACAAAGGAAGCCTATAACTAACACTGTAAGACTCATAGGGTCTCTCCTCTCAAATGTGTATACGCTTAATCTTCTTAAGCCATTAATTTCTTAGTAGCTTCTGCTAATGTTGAGATTTCTCCAACATTTCCTGGGAAGATGACATAAGGTGTTCCAGGCCACTTGCTGTCGTCACCTGTCTGCCATACTGGGATACCTGGCTCAATCTGTCCTAACACATTGGCTTTCTTTACCGCAAGTGCCTTAGTTCCGACATCAGAAGATGTGATTCCGCCCTTTGCAATAACGAAGCTTGGAACAACATTAAGACGGCCGACCAGAGACTGAACTGCATCAGAGATCTTGACGGAAAGACGAAGCTCATCTTCCTTATCTCCGGTATCTGCTGTAATCAGAGTACGTGTTGTGTAGCAGCATACAGTTTTTCCAGCCTTGATGCACTCTTCCTCTTCGGCAAGACATCTCTGAACTTCCTTCTCGAAAGCTGCATCGTCCTTAACCAGTGTTGCATCTAATTTGATGAATTCGATTCCTGGAACCTCTTTTAAGCACTCAACCTGTTTGGTAGTCTTATCCGTATGAGATCCAACCACAATGATTCCACCGTTGCTTGTCTCATTAACTACCATCTGCTCTCTGCTAAGAAGTGGCTGATCGGTAACACCGCCCATCACCTTAACGATTCCTGCTGCTGTACGGAACATAAATACTTTACCCTTGCTCATCGCACGGTATAAAGCTACACAGAATACTTTGATATCTGGATAATCGACAGCATTTACGATAATCTTATTGAAGTCCTTCACTGCCATCAGCTGTGATTCGATCTTATCGATATCGGCATTGTGGATATCCTCTAAGCTTATGCATGTAACGTCGCCTGCCTTGTACGCACCCTTCGTCTTTTCCTCGACATACTCTGGCATGGTTGCTGCAGTATATCCGAAGGTCTTATCTTTGGCAAATTCTGTCTCATTGGCCGGAACTAACTCATCGCCATATTTTACATAATGAACATTATCGATCGTAAAACGTCCGCCTTCCTTGAAGAATGGGCAGAGGATCTCTCCATCAATCTGAGCTCCTGTATTCTTCTCATAGGCATCCTTTAATAACTGAGTCTCTAATGGGTAATGTCCACGAAGAGTGGAATCGCTTCGGCTGATGAAGATATATGCTTTTCCAGTCTCTTTGGCTACTTCATCGACTACCGCTGCAATCTCTTTATGAGCTTTTGTAGTCTGCTCTACTGTAAATCCACGAGAGTTTGTCAGGATATAGAAGAGATTATTCTCCTCCTCAAATCCTCTTCGGATGCTCTCCTTATCCCAGTTTGTGTAAACTGAGATGTCATGAACGGTCTGAACACCAGTTGGGTCATCGTCTAATACAACGATCTTCTTATTATTCTTAGCAATCTCTGCTGCCAGAAGCTTATCAATGGCAGCCTCATCAATCTTCTTAAATGTTGTTAATACCTTAGCATCTAATGACATCTCTTATACTCCTCTTATCCCTGGATGATTAGTCTTCTACTTTCTTCACTTCAACGTCTGCTAATTTCTCAAAGTACTGAACGATTCCGCCGTGGTCATCATTCATATGTCCATGGATTTTCAGAGTCTGAAGAATCTCATAGAGCTGTGCTGTGTAAGGAATTGGAACATCGATGGAATGTGCTGTGTTGACAACATTCTTGATATCCTTATGGTTGATACGGATTGGTCCGCCTGGTTTGAAGTTACGCTCAACAATCATTGGAATCTTAGCATCCAGAACTGCACTTCCTGCTAATCCTCCGCGGATTGCGTTGTAAACCTTGACTGGATCTGCACCAGCTTTTGTTGCAAGAACGAATGCCTCAGATACAACTGCGATGGTGTTGTTTACGATAACCTGGTTAGCAAGCTTGGTAACACTTCCGCTTCCGCTTGGTCCGATTAATAATGCGGAATTTCCAAGAATATCAAAGTACTCTTTAAATGCATCGAAATCTTTCTGATCTCCACCAACCATGATGGCAAGGGATCCTGCGATAGCTCCTGGCTCTCCACCAGAAACAGGTGCATCGATGAATCCGACTCCTTTCTCCTTCAGTCCTTTGTAGCATTCCTGGGACTCTACTGGTGTTACAGAGCTCATATCTGCAACGATAGTTCCTGGCTTGATGGTAGAAGCAACTCCACCCTCATCAAAGAGAATTGACTTAGAGATGGCACCACTTGGAACCATTAAGATGATTCGCTCGCACTCAGCTCCGATTGTGGCATAATCTGCTTCTTTCGCTCCAGCTGCGACTACCTCTGCAACGGCATCCTTGTTAAGGTCTGCTACCAGAAGCTCCTTGCCTGCCTTTACTAAATTCTTTGCCATTGGTCTTCCCATGATACCTAAACCGATAAATCCAACTTTCATTATTTATACTCCTTTGTCTAAATATTGTTCTGTTCTTTATGTTGTCTGTATTATACGGTATACCGATATATCGGTCAAGGGCTGTTCATTAATTTCGTTTGCTTTAACAAAATGCGCTTCTCAATTTTGTTAGATTTTACAAGCTTTTTACGGAAAAAGGTCCCAACCCTAAGGTCAGGACCTAAAAAAACTCTTATATTAATTCGTTATTAAGCTAACAACTCCTCATTGATCTGTTTTGCAATGCTCAGATGATGGTTCAGTAATTGCTCTAATCCCGCAATATCATGAGTCTGAACCATTTTTAAAATCTTCGTATGTTCCTCATATGTATCTTGCATACGTCCCTCTTTCTTAAAAGAGTTAACATTAATCCAATAGATACGATACATAAATCTGCGATAAATCTCTAACATAGATTCATTGCCCACATACTGGATCATGCTGCGGTGAAATTCATAGTCCTTCTGGCCAAACTTCTCTGCACTAGGCTGGTCTGATTCCAGAATCTCCCTCTGAAGTTCCACCTTCTTCTCCAACTTGTGGAAATACTGCTGACCTCTTTCGGTCTCAAGATGTTCTGAAAGCTGTTTTAAGCAATACAATTCTAAGGCCTCACGGAATTGGCAAGTCTCGGTAAAATCTTCTAGTGTCATCTCATGAAGCATAAATCCCTTGCTGGGAATCACGTCGATATACCTCTCTTGCTCTAGTTTAATCACCGCGTCACGGAATGGGGTTCGGGAAAGTCCAGCTTCCTTTGCCATCTTATTCAGAGAATAAATCTGACCAGGGACAAGCCCTCCTTCCTTTATCCGTCCTAATAGATAATCATATGATTTTGCCTGCAATGATCGTGTATCTCTCATAATATCATCTGCCCTCTTGCCTTACGTTGCACTCTTTCCAATACATGATATGATGTGGGTTCCAAGCTTACTGTTCGTCCTCTAAAGCCATGAGCATATC
>JAXJRI010000083.1:0-19331 GCA_036310685.1 Lachnospiraceae bacterium
CTCTAACAAAGTTAATGTAGTATCAATGTTATTACGATAATACTCCACTGGTTTCTCTACAGATTCACCCACAGCCTTAAGACCTGCAAAATGAATAACACAATCAATTGGCTTTGCATCAAAAATCTTGCGCATAGCCTCTTTATCCTTAACATCTGCTTCATAAAGATCTACAGACTTTCCTGTAATTTTCTCTACACGACGAATAGACTCAGGACTGGAATTAGAATAGTTATCTGCAACAACAACATCATGTCCTGAGTTTAAAAGTTCTACAGCTGTATGTGATCCAATATAACCGGCTCCTCCGGCAAGTAATACTCTCATTTTATCCTCCATAAATCAAAAATGATAACTGCCTGGTACATATATAAAATATTCCAAACAGCTATCATTTATTAACAATTGCCTTATATTAATTTCAACAGATACTGTCCGTAGTTTGTCATCTTAAGGCTATCACCAATCGCATGAACTTGCTCTAAAGTGATAAAACCCTGCTGATATGCGATTTCTTCTAAGCATCCAACATAAATGCCAGATTTCTGCAGTGCCTTCACTGTCTCAGCAGCTTCCAACACGTTATCAGCTGTTCCGGCATCCATCCAGGTAAGACCACGCTCAAATGGAACAACCTTAAGCTCTCCGCGATGGAGATACTCCAGATTAACATCTGTAATCTCATATTCACCTCTTGCAGATGGTTTCAGATTCTTTGCAATATCCACTACTTTATTATCATAAAAATACAATCCAGGAATAATATAATTTGACTTAGGCTCCTTTGGCTTCTCTTCGATAGAAATAGCGTTGCCATTCTCATCAAACTCTACCACACCAAAAGGTCTTGGGTCATCAACATATACTCCGAATACAGTAGCACCTTCTTTATTCTCAGTAGCCTTTTGCATCAGGTCTTCCATGCCATTGTAATAGAAGATATTATCTCCAAGTACAAGGCATACATTATCATCTCCTATAAAGTCGCCACCAATCACCAAGGCATCAGCGATACCCTTAGCAACTTTCTGTACTGCATATTCAATATGAATTCCGAGTGCACTACCGTCTCCCAACAGGTTATAGAATGAGTGCTCTTCTTCTGGTGGAATAATAATCATAATATCCTTGATGCCAGCTCTCATAAGGGTAGCCATAGGATAATAGATTAATGGTTTATCATATACTGGGATTAATGGTTTGCAAACTGGTTTGGTCATTGGATATAATCTAGTTCCTCGACCAGCTGCAAGAATAATTCCTTTCATGTCATAGTCCTCCATTAGTTCTATAAAAGTTAACATAAACTTAACATTCTAAGTCTATACGATAATGTCTATCTTGTCAATGCATCTATCCAACAAGCTTCTTCTTTCTATTATTTCTATTATTTAACCACTTTTCTATAAACAGAATCTAATGCAGCTCTTCTTCCACTTCCCTCAGGCATAACTTTATTTATCATACGTAAATGTAATGATTCTTCCTTTAAAGCAGTGGTTGTATTGTTTACCGTTCTACTTACCTTGTGTGCCTTGTTCTCAGCAATTCCCTCAGTCATTCTATATAATAATTCTTCATAGTAATCTGTTTTTCTTAAAGTATTCCAGAATACATGCGCATAATCCTCAGTAGGTTTATGCCAAGGTTTCATAAATCCTGCATAATGAATAATCTTTGGATTCTCATGTGCTCTAAAATACTCTTTCTGAACCTTGTCTGGCGCAAACACAACAACATTATTAATTCTATAATGATCACAATCTGTAATCAGATTCCACTCCATATCCAAATATTTCACATGACCTTCACAGTATAAGTTAAGTACATCTTGATCATTATACTGATATGGTGTCGAAGCAAATGTGAGCCATTCATCCAGTGTATGTGCCTTTCTCATCTCTCGATTATTGAAGAGAAGAACACCTGCCTGGACATAATTATATGGGTTCTTCATCTTAAACTTAGTCTTGCAGTATCTGATGGTATCTTTGTTAGCACCATTAATCTGTCCGAGGAAATCAACATCTCTAACAGCTGCAAGCATATATCCTTCCACATCTGTCTGATATAATTCAGCAACATCTGCATTAATAATCATATCGCAGTCAAGGTAAAGGACTTTATCATAGTCGGCTAATACATCCTGAATTAAAAATCTGTAATATGTCTCAACACTGATATGAGCATTTGCCTTCAAAGTATAATTTCTAAGAATTCTACCAGGATTATAGAATCTCAGTGAGATATTTTTCCTGCCCTTAGCCATCTTCAATAATGTCTGCTTATTCTCTTTTGTTACATCAGACTCAATTAAAACCACATCATAGTTATAATCATCACTTGCATAATCTAATAGTGACTGATAGCAAGCTGCAAACATTGGTACAAAGCCATTATTGGCTGCAAATACAACTGGAACACTCTTCTCCTCAAAAGCAGGCTTTAGCACATCAACCTGCGGATCTGTATTTTCAACCCACACGCACTGCAATTCTTTCACACGTAATTCAGGTCTTGTCTGCTCTAGATATTTCAGATAAATATTGAAAAGTCTCTCAGATAAATGTCCTGGTGTACGAAGTGCCTCTGTGCTGTAATGACGCATATTTGTGCGCTTGCAGAACTCGTCAAGAATATCGAACATCCACTCACAATAATCAAAGAATAAATCCTTTCTTAAGATGTACATATTACAGAAGCAGGATACGCTGCCCTTTGCAAAAGAATGTGCTGCCTCGCTGTACTCAGGATACTTCTCATCGATGATATCTAACATGGTCTTGTAGTCTCTGATGTGAAGCTTCGGAGCTTTCTTGTACTGCTCGATGGAAGATTTGTATCTCTCTGGCATAGATTTTAAATCCTTACGCTCTGTGATGATGATATCGTAATCTTCTACCATCTTTTCAACAGCCTCATCTGTCATCTGATGTTTCTGAATGGTCTGTTTATCAATATATTGTTCAATAACATTACCATATGGATCTTCCTTAAAATTCTTATCAGCAAAACTGAAATATCTACGATAGTGACAAAATCCATAATAATCTAAATCGAGATTCTTCCATGCCCAATATTGTGCAGTCAGCTCACAATACATTGGATTAAGTTTTGAAATATTCTCGCCGTCATCATCATATACCATATCTGATAATTTTTTATCACGAAGTGCAGCCCCTACCTGAACTGGCTGAAATACATCTGTTTTTACCACATCAGATGGTTTATGACATGAGATCAGTATTTGAACTTTCTTATTCATATTTTTATGTTCCTCCCTATAATCACTACATCTCTTCTACAAATCCCTTAGAAAGGTGATGGAAAACGACTTCACCAATGATAAGGACGACAATTCCCTCAACACAGGCTACTCCTAAATTCATCGCATAAGGTGTTCTATGCCAATATAAGATATCCTGATAGCTTACCATAATCAAAGTCATAGGGTTAAAGGTCAACAGCTGTCTGAATATTCCTGAAAGAGAATCCAGACTATACATAATTGGCGTCGCCCATACCCATGCCATCAGTACAACATTTACAATATATTCCATATCTCTTAAATATACTGTGATTGCTGCTACTAATAATGCAAATCCCAACGCAAACAGATATTCAATCAGCAGAATCACCGGAAGAAATACGAGCTGCCAACTGAACCCTGTTCCTGAAATCAAGATAAACACCGCCATTACTATAAACGACAGCAACAAATTAATTAACTTTGCATTAACCTCCGCAATCACAAGAACCTCACGCGGGAAATATATCTTTTTAACCATTTCAGCGTTTGCATTAATGGAAACAGAGCCCTGAGCAAATGAATCGGAGAAAAATGTCCACGGCAGTAACCCTGTCATCAAAAAGATATAATAATTCTCCATACCATTATGGAATACTACTGTAAATACAACTGTATAGATCAAAATTTGGAACATTGGATTTAAAAATGACCACAAAAATCCTAGTACTGACTTTGCGTATTTACCACGTAATTCTCTCCTAACAAGACTTTTGATCATATCTTTATAATTGTAAATTTCAATTAGTTTTTCTTTCAATTTCTTCTTTCTCCTGATCTTAGTCCTTTTTTCTTAGAAAATGATTGAACATATCGACAACTTCATCTTTTTTGCTTCTCGATTCTACTGCAGAACGCCAATTTTCAAGTTGATCTAGGCGCAGAGTATGCCAATCCTGTATCTTATCATGATAATCCAGTCTTTCTGTATGCCAATCCTGTATTTTTTGGGTCTCTTTCATAAAGGTATCTAACTTGAATTCTAATTCATCAAGACGTCTCTGTAAAAGAACCTCAGAATCTATAGGGAACTCCTTATCCTCTAAAGGTTTATCTAAAGCATCAACCAACCATGTTCTGGAACGATTAATCTGTACCCTCAGTTTCTCATCGACTACCTGATAATCAATGGCCGTGCTTAATAACTCTTTCACCTTAGATAAATCTGTGATATTCTCCACAAGACGCTCCTCCAAACCAAGTTTACTCATCAGATCCATGAATCTGACAGATCCTCTCTTTTGATTACTGATTGCAATAAACGGTTTGTGGAAAATAATCGACAGACACATTCCATGAAAAGAATCTGTGATTATATAATCAGCATGGCGAAAATTAGAAATCCAATCTTCCATCGATGCGTTCTGAATAATGTCACGCTTCCAGTCATTGCTGACATTTTTTACAAATGCATCTGAAATAATCTGTGTTTCAATATGGAGTTGAGACTCTGCCAAATCTAGAAGTTTTTCTTTCTCATCAGATTCATCTAAGACATAAACCCCCACATAATGTTCCTTCTTTAAAGAGGACTGATCAGCTAACTGTGTGAAGTATCGCTGATCACATAAGAATAGCGGATCCATTACCCAATCTGCCTGAACATGGAATCGCTCCTGACAAAGTTTCACGCCACTAGACTCTCTCACGGAAATATTATTAAATTTTTGTAAATATGCGGAAACTTCTCTAGCTTCTGTCTCATTGCCATCCCAATATTCTCTTCCAAAGGAACTGGAATAAGAAATCTTCTTTTTATCATTATGAATATAATCTAAATAGCTAACCTTGCCGAATGGGTCATAAAGATCATGATGCCAAATCTGATCAGAACCCACCATAAAAGTATCAGAGCAATCATTTAGCTTTCTCATATCTACTTTATCTTCTGGTACATAGTAATTATCCTCAGGATAAGGATTGTGCTTGAACAAAACTGGCTCCTCGTTCGGTCCCCAGATGGCATCCTTAGGTCTTTCTACCAGTAGCACCTCTTTGTTCATATCCTTGAGGACATGATATAGAGCATAGTAAGTCAACTCAGAGCCGTAATTACCTTCACTCCAATTACCCCAAAGTACAACATCATATCGATGGTTCAAAGCCTTATCCACAGATTCATGGAATGATTTTCCCTTTAAGAGATTATAAAAACGATCTCTGAATTCATGAGCCTGAACTTTCTCCGGTCTGTTCTTCTTCATGGAGCTTAATTCTACTTTTTGGCATAAAGTAGCCAGTGGCTTTATCTTGTCAAAAAGTTCCTGCCCCTTCTCATTATTCACTAATACTGCACTGGTACCTCTAGAATTTTTCAATTCTGGATATGTCTCTTCTATCCACCAGAAATCTGCAATGGAAAGATCTCCTTGACGTGGGAATCCAGAAAATGAACAGTTCTCACAGACTTTACGCATGCTCAACTTGTTGTGGTAAGCCTTCCCATAATCATCCTCCCTAGAGGTCAATACATCTTCAGTCTCTTTATTTTTCAACTTGACAGTGACTGTATCTGCTACCCATCCATTCTGCTTTGTTCTAAAGTGGAATTCTCTGACATTTTCTAAACCATAAGTTTCATCTAAATAACGTCTGAAAAGTTCATAAGCAGGCGTATGTCCACAGTACAGATCCACAACAATCAAACTGCTGTCATCCTTGATAAAAGACTTTAACCCCGCAACCTGACAAGGAGTTCCCACAAAAAGTACTGTCCTTTTCTTTAGCTCTTCCTTAATATCTGTAAAAATAGTACCGAGATAAGACTGTACATATTTACTTCTTCTCAGTTTATCAAGTTCACTTTCGGAATCAATCATCTCATGCTGAACTTTGAAGTAAGAACCATAAGCTGCTCCCACAACGCATCCTCCCTCACTGAGGATTGTCTTTGCCAACAGAGTAAAAGCTCCGCCGGATGCACTTTTCTTCAGTGTCTCATCATCTGCATATAAAGCATAACAATCAGGATTCTTAGTATTAATCATCTCTTTATGAAGAACTGGACAAACTTTGGTGCACAAACCACAGTTAACACACAATTTCTCATTGATTATTGATACATAACCATATTCCTGACCTGGGTCAGATACAATTTGTATTGCTCCCTTAGGACAAATATTCATACAGGCACTGCAGCCTGTACACTTGTTCTTCTCATGAAGTACGTAATTCATCGTTATACCCTCTAACGTCTGCTATTTGATATCCCAATCATAATCGATGTGAATAACACCATAATTATCTCTGTCATTGTTATATTTCGGATTAATGGAGAATTCAATAAAATGGACTAAATTATCCGCAAGTTCTCCCTTATCATCTTTAATCGCACATTCGAGAAAATAATCTCCAGGAATCAGCTGCAAATTCCTCATAGTCAATTCCATGTTAATCAGATTACCCTCTGCGGCAATACTCTCTTGGGTCCACTTACTCTCAAGAGAAGAACAATGACCTCCAAATTTATTAAACATCTTGATAATGATATTACTAATTTCTGATACATTATCCTTGATAATCTGTCCTTTTAATGTAATATCAGAACCGATACCAAACTGATCTGTCTCTACATAATCACTATTCATCATAATAATATTCTGGAATCTGATATTCATTTTACCTTGACGTTTTGCATGAACACTCGCCTTCTTATAAACATCAATCGGTGGATACTTATAAGTAGGATCATTGTCAGCATTTTTTCCTTCTTCTAGAAGCTCTTTCCTTCTTCTTTCCTCTGCTTTCTCTTCCATCTCATCAAGGTAATCTTTACAGACGACCCTAGGTTTGCCATCTTCTTTGATTTTTCCGTCTTCGAGCCAAATAACACGATTGCAGATGCTTTTAATCTGATCCATAGAGTGGGAGACAATAACAATGGTCGCTCCATTATATTTAATCTCCTGAAGCTTATCAAAACATTTCTTCTGGAAGTTTGCATCTCCTACCGCAAGAATCTCATCAATCAGAAGAACATCTGCATCTACATTGATAGCAACAGCAAAAGCCAGTCGCATGTACATTCCTGAGGAATAGGTACGAACTGGATTATCAATAAACTCCTCTAATTCGGAAAATCTGATAATGTCATCCAAGCGACGGTCAATCTCTTCCTTCTTTAATCCAAAGATTGTGGCATTGATGTAAATATTCTCTCTTCCTGTCATATCAGGATGGAAACCAGCACCAAGCTCAATCAGACTGGAGACTTTGCCTTTCACCTTAATAGATCCACTCTCTGGATAAATAATCCTATTCAATAGTTTAAGCGTTGTACTCTTACCAGAACCATTATGTCCAATCAGACCTACCGCATCTCCCTTTTTCAGAGTAAAACTGATATGGTCGATGACATGGTTCAACTCATAGCTGTTTCTGCTTCTCGATAAAATTCTGCTTTTTAAAGTATGACTTTTATCTTTATATATTTTAAAAGATTTGCAGATGTCATCTACGATAATCGTATCTGGCAGTGCGCTCCTCCCCTTCAACTCTTCAATAGTGTCCATCCCGCCTCCTTATCTGTCATGGCGATGATAGATATCATCTATGACATGTCCTACTTTTCGAATCGTATTCAGCACAGCTTTGCTACTTTCCGATTCTTCCATCTCTGTATGCGAAATCAGCACCGGCTGTTTCTCAATTGTCCGATAAATTCCTTTTTCTTTCAGATTAGAATAATATATTCCCCAAAGTCTCTCTGCAAGATGCCCTGGCGTTCGCAGTTCCTCTTTACTATAATCATTCATCTCTGCCTTTTCACAGAACTCCTCAAGGATTGGAAATACCCAGGCACAGTATTCTTTAAAAAGATCCGCTTTCATAATATACATGTTGCAAAAATATGCCACATGACCTTTCAAATAATTCCGCGTCACATCATGATAGTCCGGATAAAGCTTGTTAATAATGGAGATCATTAATTTCAAGTCTTTCTTGTGAAGGAATTGTCCTCTGCAGTACTGTTCCGCAACAGAGCACGGAAGTTTCCGTCCTTCCACGGTTACTATGTCGTAATCCTTTATCAGATTTGTAATATTGGAATCTGTTAAACCATACTTTATCTGAACCTTCTCTGAAAGTACTGGCTCATAGATATTGCCGTATCGGTCCTCATGAAACTTCTTATCGGTCAAATTAAGATATCTGCGATAGTGGAAAAAGCCATAGTAATCGGCATCTAAATTCTTCCAAGCCCAATATTGAGCTGTCATCTCACAGTACATTGGATTAAGATCAGAAATATTATCACCCTGATCATCCTGAATCATTCCAGAAAGCTGATCCTGATGTAATGCACTTCCCACCTCAATAGGTGTAAGAATACTTGTACGAGGAACCTTGGCTTCTTTATGGCAAGAGATCAATATCTTACACTTTGGATTGTCATATTCTCGCTCTTCTAAATGATTCATAACATTCTGATATATATTTAAATACGTTTTCGCAACTTCTAAAATATCATAAGGCTCCACTGCCTTAGCACAACATACCCTTGCCTTCCGATAAAGCTCCTCTGACTGGGAAATCTTGAGAATTTTCTTGGCAAGTTTCTGCACAGATACTGTTCCATCTTCTCTCGGAA
Organism: Lachnospiraceae bacterium; assembly: GCA_036310685.1. Lineage (GTDB taxonomy): Bacteria > Bacillota > Clostridia > Lachnospirales > Lachnospiraceae > Anaerobutyricum. Next base: position 8,898 of record JAXJRI010000083.1, read on the forward strand.
TCAGCCATCCAGCATCTCCGTCCTCGCTGTGAATCATCACTGGAATCTCTCCCACCTTAGTAGCTAATACTGGTTTTTCACACATCAGACTGTCAATCACTACCAGAGGGAAACTCTCCCCACTGTACCAAGATGGCAGGAACCCTACATCCGAAATAGCAAAATATGCCCTGGTATTCTGCTTTGCTCCGGTGAAGTGTATATATGGATTGCTGATCTCATGGAATTTATCGTATGCTTCCCCGTCTCCGACAAGAATCAGATGAATCTCTCGGCTGCTATGTTTGTTAGCCAATTTGACGGAACGAATTGCTTGTTCCCATCCCTTAGCAAAGAGTGCTCTGCTCACAAGGCACAGAACAAAAGCATCCTCGGGGATTCCAAGATCTTCTCTGGTAACAGTTTGATCCACGCCTTTCGGCATACCATTCGGCACTTTAACAAACTGCTCTCTTCTATAATCTGATCGATTACAAAATGGAAGCAGATTCTTATCTGCTATATATGCATAACGCCTACAAGTTTGATTAACCTGATCAATGATCATCTGACATCTAGGCACATCCAGTGCTTCATACATGCCATGTAATGTCACAACTTGACCTGCGTTAATCTTTCCCGTTGCTATCAGTCTTGAAACTGCAAGATCAATAGCGGCATGATGTGTATGAACAATATCTACCCTCTCCCGATTAAGTACCGTTCCAAGATTTCGGTATCCTTCAATATCAATAACAGAAACTGCAGGATCTAACATCCCCCTTACTTTTGGATCAGTAGGCAACATATTACAATTAATCAGTATCGTAGGCACGCTACATGCAACCAAGGCATTCGCCAAATTTACCGGAAAAATTTCTCCCCCTCCCATAATCAATGCATATACAATGATAGCTACCTTAGGAAGTCTTTCCTTTTCCACTTCTGGATGGTATATCTCTGCGTCGACATCCACATCTACCGTGTGCTCAATATCTTGAATCCACTTCCTAGCAACCACTTTTTCAATCTGATTACCGACAGGGCCTGTATGTTTTACAACATACTCCTTTGCTTTATACAGTTGATCTATGATATTTTTCTCGCTCTTCATTACAGTTCTTTGCTGCTAACCTCAAGTGCTCGTGCAATTACTCTATCCATATCGTAGTATTTATATTCACCAAGTCTTCCTCCGAAGATAATTTTATCCTCTTTTGCTGCAAGTTCCTGGTATTTCTCTAAAAGTTTACCATTCTTCTCATCATTAACGGGATAGTATGGCTCATCTCCTGGTTTCCACTCAGAAGAGTACTCACGACTGATAACAGTCTTAGGAAGATCGTTACCATTCTCATCCTTACCAAACTCGAACCATTTATGCTCGATAATTCTAGTCCATGGAGTCTCACGATCAGTGTAGTTCACTGCAGCGTTACCCTGGAAGTTTGGCTTATCCAGTACTTCTGTCTCAAAACGAACAGACCGGTACTCCAATGTTCCAAGTTTAAATCCAAAGTAAGCATCAATTGGACCAGTATAAACAACCTTGTCAGCCATGGCATCATACTCAGCTTTATGCTCAAGATAATCCACTCCAAGACGAACCTCAATGCCATCAAGCATCTTCTCAACCATCTTAGTATAACCACCAATTGGAATACCCTGATATAAAGCGTTAAAATAGTTATTATCAAAAGTCAGACGAACTGGAAGTCTCTTAATAATGAATGATGGGAGTTCTGTACAAGGACGTCCCCACTGTTTCTCAGTATAACCTTTGACTAATTTCTCATAAATATCTGTACCAACTAAAGAGATTGCCTGTTCTTCTAAGTTCTTAGGTTCAGTAATTCCTGCTTCTTTTCTCTGCTCCTCAATCTTTGCAGCTGCTTCCTCCGGAGTTACAACTCCCCACATCTTATTAAATGTATACATGTTAAACGGAAGTGAGTATAATTCTCCTTTATAATTTGCAACTGGTGAATTTGTAAAACGGTTAAACTCTGCAAACTTATTTACATAATTCCAAACTTCTTTATCATTAGTGTGGAAGATGTGGGCTCCATATTTATGCACATGGATTCCCTCAATATCCTCTGTATATACATTACCAGCAATGGTATCTCTCTTATCAATCACGAGAACATTCTTTCCAGCATCCTTAACCTGTCTGGCAAATACCGATCCAAAAAGACCTGCCCCTACAATCACATAATCATAATTCATCTGCTATACTCCTCTAAATTAATCAATATCTTCAATTTCAACTCTGTCTATTATAACTGCTTGCTACTAATTCAGCAAGTGCGCATATTCCCTACTAATCCCTTTAAGATTAAGTTCACGAATTTAACTATATATTTCAGAATGATTGCCAAAACCAATGATATCATAAACACCATCATCACAACAATAACTGTATAGACGCATTGCTGCAGCAACCAATTAGATATATCGCTAACTACGACCCTCACATAATCTACAATTCGTAAAACACATAATTTTATTCGCACTGCATAATGCACTAGATACACGTAATATGTCAGATTAGCTATCTTAATTATCGCATATTGCAACCATTCCCATATGTTATGTAAATTAATATTAAACACAAGAATAAAAATACAAATCATCATGATATAAGCAGATGTATGGTCGTAACCTAATATAGTTAAATTATCCTGGTTATTTAACTTAAACATTCGAAGCTGTGCAAAATATCTTATTGCTATTGTCAATACTCCCAATGCTATACTTCCAACTATCCACGGAATGCCCATAAACTTTTTTCGATATTTATAGAGGAGATAACCAATTAATACTTCCACTAGTGACTGCGGAATAAAACTAAATTCACTAATATGCTGTGCATATCCAAGCAGATGCAAATCAATTAATAAACAATCAATGCAACTAACAATAATAATACCAATTACAATCTTATCATGATTGCCTTTACACAAAATTCGTGCAAGCGGATACCAAAACAACAGTAATGCATAAGACATAACATACCAATATGGCCCGCATGCTTCACCCCAATAGTTATAAACATCTCGTGTAGTTAATCCTAATATGAAATTTTTCATATTAGGAAAGTCAAGTAATTTTATATTACATGCCAAACTATTACTCATCAAATATTTTTGAAAAGTCATTATTAACAAGGCTGCGATTATCGCCGGCAACATCACATTTTTTATGAATTTCAGTATCACACTAATAAATGGTTTTTTCCCCAAAAACCAAAAGCACCCTGTAATACCAAAAAAAATTGCAACAGCGTCCGTTGCTATTACTGAAGCAATCATCAAAGCTGCCTTATCAACTTCACCATTATTCATACTTAAAGGCCTCATATGAATAACCACGACACCAATACATGCGAATATCCTCAGTAATTCAATATTTATATCTCTTCTATTTTTTTTCATATTCCCTCTCGCTACTAATTAATACCTAAGATACTTTAAATAAATCTCAGATGAATTCATAGTATTCTCCATAACGAACTTCATCTTATTTCTCATGGATCCAAATGTCTGCTTCGTCGCTTTTCCGCTCTCATGATAAACCTTCATGACTGGATCATAAACGACTTTATAACCTTTTTTCTGGCATCTTGCTGCTAAAAGGTACTCTTCGTAATAGAATTTCGTCTCAGGATAGAAAGCTCTTTTCTCCTTTTCCACGTAAAGCGGTGTGTATATCAGACACGCTCCAAAAGGAACAATGTACTCATGAATTCTGCAATAATAACTCTGATTTCCGGTCTTTGCCTTTTTCTGCTTGTTTTCCTCATAGCGATTCTGCAGATATAGGATTGGATAGACAAGAGGATAGCACTTTAGACACAGTCGATTCATACGAATTGTGTAAGTCGCTTCCTTTTCAGTACGAAGTTTGGTATCTAACGGATTCTGATGTTCTCCTGTAGATTTGCGAATTACGTCTGGTCCTAAAATCTGACATGGATGATTCTGATATGCTTTTTCTAATCGTCTGAGGAAATCTGTCTGGGGAAACTCTATATCATTGTTAAGTACGAGAATACAGTCGGCCCCCAAATTCTCTCTGGCAAAACGGTATCCCTGATTATTGGCATAAGAGAATCCTCCATTCTCCCGAATTCGAATGATATGAATCCTCTCATTGTCCTGATACATATCGCATAAGATTTGACGCCTTTCCTGGCTTTCCTGAATATCATTATCAACTATAACAATTTCTATCTTATGTGATTCTTCCATCCTTAGGATAGACTGCACACAGTCATCTGTGACCTTATGGTCCTTATAATGTAATATCACAAAGCATATTTTATGCATAATGTCCTCACTTTAATCTTGAGATAATCTTTGAGAATGCCCCTAATAACCTAAACTTAACTAGGAATCGAAGCAGACTAACGGCTGCCTTTTGACTGATCGGCACCCGAACAGTTGAAAAGAGATTTAGCTTCTTGTTACTAGAATAATTTGGAAAATAACGGGTTATTATTCGATAGATATAACGATCAAGTTTTGACATTTTATTTGCATCTGCTCCTCGGGCAAGATCAAAGTAACAAGTTGCCAGAATTCTCCACACGAATAATTCATAGAAGTCGTAGCCGTTAGCGCATCCATAATGAGTAATCTTCCGAATCGCTTCTTCTAAAGAATGGTAGGGTAAATTATAATTTTTTAATCCCCTAAAATTATGCATTGCGGACGATGCATGCTGAATATAATAATAATCGGCTTTTGGCAGGACTGCTATTTCCTGGCAAAGTGCACTGAAAGTAAGAGAAATCGGCATATCTTCCCCTCTCTCTCCAGAAACAAAACGAATGCCATATCGGTCCCATAACTCTCGTTTATAAAAATGAGAACAGACAGCAGAGATCTTAAAGGTCCACTCTTCTTTTCGGAATCGCTCATAAGTATCTGGAATCAATCTCCTTAATATCTTGCCATCTTCTGCTGCAAAAGTGAGCCCACAAATCACCATCTCCGCCTGATTCTCTACAGCACATCGGTGCAGATCCTCAATATAGTTTCTGCCGACATAATCGTCTCCATCAACAAAGGTAATGTACTCTCCCATAGCCTCATCAAGGCCCTTATTTCTTGCCGCTGCAACCCCCTGATTCATCTGATGGAACAGACGGATCCTGTCATCCTTCTTCTGAAGCTTTTCTATGATATCCCCAGAAGAATCTGTACTTCCATCATTAATCACTAAGATTTCGAGATTATGATATGTCTGTCTCAAGAGAGACCGAATACATCGGCCTATATACTCTTCATTATTATAAACAGGAACAATAATCGAGACTTTGTCCATTCTGACCCCCTCTGATCAATCTATAGCTGGTTCGACTTCTCACTTGTCTGATAAAAATATTCGATAAGCCTAGCAAATGGCTTTGGCCAAAATTTATCATACATCATTAGGTCTTCTCTCTTACGTTTATCATCTACTAATAATTCCGATGTAGTAGATCCACTATGAATTCTATGCTTCATAGAAGCCTGACGAATATAGACAAATTCACCTTTTAATTTAGAAACCCTCTCCCATGCCTGCCAATCAATATTGCTGAGCATGTTATTTTCAAAAAGTGGCAGAGGCACATTATCTTTGACAATGGTAACGGATGGACAGCATATTGCAGAACCCATAGACAGAATTCTTCTTCGAACGAATCGACTTTTCCACATCAATGGATTCTTCAAAGGACTGAGCATCAACCTCTTTATAGATAACAGTCGATTCTTCTCCACAGTAATCCCATCTCTTAACTCATAATAATTTGTAAAACCAATCAGGGGATGGCGACAGTGTTTGATAGCAAGAATCATCCGCTCTAAATAGTGCCTGCCATACACATCATCTTGATGTGCCAACGTAACCAGAGGCGTCTTTGCACAATTCACTGCAAAATTCCAGTCGTAGGCAATGGTTCCTCTTTTCTCTCCAGTATTAACCATCAGCTCAATTTGATATTTTTCTGCCAAATTCTTAATATAGTCATTCGGCGTAGATGTCGCAATGCAGACACGTCCTAATACTGCCTGACGCATGATAGAACGGATACATGTCTCCAGATAAGGACTCTCCTTATAGGCACAAACAACAAATGTATGGTCCATTACAGAATAATTATTCTCCATGATAATCCTCACTCTTTTCCTCAAGTTCTGTTGACTCCAGATGACGATCCTTACCCTCTGCCTGACCAATAACATCCTTCTCCATTCGATCCATCCTCCGCTCCGCAGAATGATCTCGAATAGCAATTTCAGCAGACAAGATATTTAACTTCTCCTCCAACTGTGATGTGATAATGGACAGGGTAAATACCTTCTCCAACAGTAAAGCAATGATAATCAAAAAGATAAGATTCGCTGGTGACATCATTCCAACTTTACCAGTCAGCCAATATGTCAGTTCAGGGAACATACCCATAATAAAGAGAATTGCTGCAAAGAACATCCAGAAGATCGCATCTTCCATCTTTACTTTCAATTTTCGAATCTTATGGAGAATCCAAACTGCGGATCCTACAGACGCTATTAACAATATCACTCGTAATGTAAATGACATCTTCTGCTTACCCCCTTCTCTTTCTCACCCACTGGAATAACAGGATGGAAAACAACATCTTCATCATATACCAGATAGAGTTCTTGAGATTTAAATAACTGGTTCCAGCAATTCGTTCATACATCGTAACTTGAACTTCTTCAATCTTTACACCACAATTCAGAAGAAAAGCAAGGGTATCTGGTTCCGGACTATAATGCATATCATAACCAAATTGCTTTATCATCTTCTTATTAAAAAGTCGCATACCACTGGTGACATCTCCAATATGCTTACGTGTCGTCAAACGAATAGCCGCTGTAATTAAAATACTGCCCATCATACGAAGACTGATTGGCTTTCGCTCTGTTTTGAAACGAGAACCGATGACAATATCACAGTCTGTCTCTTCCATCTTGTCTAGCATCTTCTGGATGTAAACTGGATCATGCTGACCATCTCCATCTAACTGGATTACATAGTCATATCCATAGAAGTTCGCATAGCGCATGCCACTCTTAATTGCACCAGATAAACCTGTATTCACAGGAAGATCTAAGAGATTATAGCCATTTCTAGCACAAACCTTTCTAGTATCATCAGACGAGCCATCATTGACAATGACATAATCATATTGTGGATAATTTTCAATCAAGTTATCCACAACTCTTTCTATATTAAGTGCCTCATTGTAGGCAGGAATAATAATTAATGGTTTCAAAGTGAGGACCTCCTAATCATTGGTTTTCCTATGAGAATCACTCCTCTTCTTCCTCCGGAGGATTAAATGTGTGAACCGCATCGAACTCTTTGATATGGCCACTTGCATTATATCGGATATGATACAGCATGCCTGTTTTAACATGTGCTTTATTATCATATTCTGGATTTCTATTACGATATGCCCTCATTACTTTGGCAAGGTTATTATTCAGATACATATTACTTCTATAAACCCAGAGATAATCATAATGCTTCTCTTCTAGAAGAGCCGGAATATCCTTTACAGACAAATCTGATTCTGTATTATGAATATAGCTTCCATCTTCCGTAAACTTCCACGGAGAAACCAGATAAGAACTTACCTGACTTCCAAGATAATAGGAAGCCGATGCCATATTATACTCTCCTCCATTTGGCTCACCTAACTGGTTAATCAGATAAACCTTATCCTTCTTGCCGAGATATTTTCTTAAGACCTCTGACTCCCTTCTAGTCTCAATCGTATCAAGATATCCCTTCACATTTTTAGGATCCCAGGAAGTATTATTCGCAATATACGCCTTATTCATACTTAATCCAAAGAAGCAGAGCATAGATAATAGAAGATAGGTCAACCGTCTACTTTGAATCGAAACTACATCCTCGTCCGCAATTTGTATCTGACGTACAGTCCAAGACACAAAAACAGCAAGTACTGCTACTGCTATTGTACCAAAATATCTCTCAATACTGATTGTGTCCACTGCCTCCTCATACGCAAACATTACCATAAAAGCACAGTACAATACAAATAGATATGTCACCGTCATATAACCGAAAAAGAATGCATAACCCTTAAGTTCTTCTTTCTTCTTCGTAATCTGACTTGCCAGATACATCAATGCAAAAAGAATAATGAAGAAGGCTACCAAAGAAAGTTTAATCTCTGATTTTGAGGATGCTAACGGAGTTCCCCATATGCGACCTAAAAAGGCCCCAGTTACCACATGTATCTTCTTCTCTGAAAACTGACTGTAAGATAACAGCGATGAGAGTGTAGCTGGAAGGCTTCCGCTTTCGTTCCTGCTTATCAGGTAAGGAAAACCTACATAGCGGACTCCTACCATTCCAATTGTTGTAAGTACAGATAGGATTTTCAGTGCGATCCATCCCTTCTTTCTGATCCTCTTGCCATGAATGACTAGCTCATAGATAATCACAAAGAGTATGACATAGACTGCCATCAGGAGTCCGACAAATGACTTAAAAGTATAAAGAAGCCATAATCCAGCAGCTAATACGAGAATATTCTGCTTCTTCTTAGTTCTACTACTCCACCATCCAATCAGACCAGCTGTCCAAGCTGCTACTGGCATATCTACAAGAATGTTTTTTGTGCCATAACTATAAAGAACATTCATTCCAAGAAATGTCACTGCTGAAAAAAGGAGGGCCTTTTTCCAATCCTTCTTTTCATCATTTCCAAAAGGCAACAAAAATCCAATCCAGACAAGGAGAGTCCCCGAAAGGTACATTAATGCCTCTTTATATCCAGCAAACATCTGGAAATATAGATGGAACAAACTTGTTCCCCTCTTCTGGTTTGGATCTGTAAAATCGGCTGCAATTGGTATATGTCCCTTTTGCAGCATATACTTCACAGCAGCTGCCCACTGATGAAGCTCATCGATGTGCTGGATAAAATCGCCATGATATGCAAAAATCCCACCAGCAACGAGACAGCATAGCATTAGGAAATACAGCGATGAGATATGTGAAAACTTCTCCCCATCCTTCTTCAAGAGATTAAGAAGAATTCCCACAATATATCCCGCGATTCCCAAAATCGTTAGAATTTTAAGTCCTGACGAAAAGGATCCATTGGTAAGATACAGACACGCGATAATCGTAGCAACAGCAGTCACAAATCCCTCTGCCATGTTGAGTTTTAAGACATTACTATAAAGCAAAGCGATTCCTGTCAGTATTAAAAATGCCCCAATAAAAAGCAAATAACTCATAACGATCTCCTATCTTCGTGCTGTATCTTTCAATTATATTTATGTTTTATCTTACACTCTTGCTCTCTCTAAGATAAAGTCTGCGATTCGTTTTGAAGCCTTACCATCTCTGATATCGAAGTTATCATCACGGAACTTCTCTACCTTCTCCTGATTAAAGTCACCAGCTAAGATAGCCTCTATTAAAGCCTTCTGTGTACGGACAATCTTGCCTGGAACAAAGTGTACAAAGTCAGAATAGAAGTCACGAGAAGCAACGTAATTCTCAAGATCATAGGCATAGAATAACATCGGAATATTTAGAAGAGATGCCTCATAAACAACAGAAGAATAATCTGTAATCATCAGATCTGTGATAAAAAGCAGATCATTAATCTCAGATTCTCCAGAGAAGTCAAAGATTCTGTCTTTATTCTCTTCTGCAATCTTATACTTCATATTAACGAATGGATGATGCTTAATCAGTAAAACATACTCTTCTGGAAGAGCCTCCATCAATTTATTCGGGTTAAATCTCTTCTTCTCATAGAATGCAGAATTCTTACCGTTGCCTCGGAAGGTCGGCGCAAAGAGGATAACCTTCTTACCCTTCAACTGTGGATACGTTGAGTATAAATGCTCTCGCATATTCTTCTTATACTCTTCGTCAAAGAAGATATCGGTACGAGGTACTCCATATGGAAGCACTTTCTCCTCAGCAATACCAAAACCTTCTGCATAATATTTTGCAATATTCTTAGAGGATACAAAGGCATAAGAGTAATTTCTATGTCCCTTGGAGCCCTGAGTTGGTCCTCCTGATTTTCCAAGTCGGGAGAATCCAAATGTCTTAAAAGCTCCGCAGGCATGCCAAAGCTGAACAACCTCTGTCTTATCGGATACACGGACAATATTGAAGTACGGCACGTAGTCATCAACTACAATCACCTTCGCTCTTGCCATCTTACGAGCCATATCAAAAAGGATTCCTAATCCCGCATCATGAATCTGTTCTGGGTGCAGCCAGAATGTATACTTAGGATGATTGCCATCCTCCATGTTCTGATAGACAAAGTCAAAGTTACCTGTCATATCATCTCGACGGTTAGACAAAAACATAATCTCCTTCTTATGAGGATGAAATGCAGAGAATAACTGATAAGCTAATTTATAAGTATCC
>JAXJRI010000084.1:0-1987 GCA_036310685.1 Lachnospiraceae bacterium
ATGTTCGCCTAGATGCTCGATTGATGGAAGGTCCTATGGTATAATTTGTCGTAAGAAATGTATTAGGAGGGTACTATGCGTATTATGCATCTTTCGGACCTTCATCTTGGAAAGAAGGTTCATGAATATTCGATGTTGGAGGATCAGCGCTACATCTTAGACCAGATCCTGGAGATCGCCGAGGATCAGGCGGATGCCGTCATGATCTGTGGAGATGTCTATGATAAATCGGTTCCGCCGGTGGAGGCAGTGAGCCTGTGTGATCAGTTTTTAGAAAGTCTTGCTGACCGGGAAATCCCAGTCCTTTTGATTAGTGGAAACCACGATTCTGCCGAGAGACTGGAGTTCGGTTCGGGGCTCATGTCTAAGAGTGGGGTCTACATCGCCTCTGCTTTCGACGGCAAGGCCAAAAAAGTAACCTTGCTTGATGAGTACGGGCCGGTCCACTTTTATCTGCTGCCTTTTATCAAGCCATCCCATGTGCGACATTTTTATCCGGACGAGAAGATAGAATCCTATCAGGATGCCGTAAGATTCGTCCTTGACCAGATAGACCTTGACCCAAACGAAAGAAATGTCATTCTTGCTCATCAGAATGTGACGGGTGCGGTCCGGACGGAGTCCGAGGAGATCAATATCGGGGGTCTTGATAATATCGATGCCAGTCTCTTTGATGCTTTTGACTATGCAGCATTAGGACATATCCATCGCCCGCAGAATCTGAAAGCGGGGACCAGGGTTCGTTATTGTGGAACCCCGCTCAAATATTCCTTCTCGGAGGCAGACCACCAGAAATCGGTTACTATGGTTACTCTTGATGATAAGGGGGAAGTCAGCTTTGAGGAGATTCCCTTAACTCCAGTCAGGGACTTAAGGAAGATAAAGGGGACCTATGACCAGGTCATGAGTAAGGATTTCTATCAGGATACCAACGTGGAGGATTATCTACAGGTTATCCTCACCGATGAGGAAGATATCCCCGATGCTATGAGAAAGCTTCGGACCGTCTACCCGAATATCCTCCGCCTGGAGTACGATAACGTGAGAACCAGGGAGAATCAGGAGATTCAGGGAACCGACGTCAATGAGAAGAGTCCATTGGAACTGGTGGAGGAATTCTATCATCTGCAGAACAATCAGGACCTGAACCAAGATCAGGAGAAATATCTGACAGAGAAGATCAAGTCAATCTGGGAGGTGGAGTAGATGAGGCCTTTAAAACTTACCATGTCGGCTTTCGGGCCATATGCCGGGGAGACGACCATTGATTTTACCAAGCTTGGAACGAGGGGACTCTATCTGATAACAGGAGATACTGGAGCCGGCAAGACGACCATCTTTGATGCCATCGCCTATGCCCTTTATGGGGAGGCCAGCGGAGATAGCCGCAACATGGCATCCCTCTTCCGAAGTAAATACGCAGCCCCTCAGACACCGACGTTTGTGGAGCTTGACTTTGAATATCACGGAAGGAAATATACGGTAAGGAGGAATCCAGAGTATGTCCGCCCAAAGATTCATGGGCAGGGGACGACCAAGCAGGCAGCGGATGCAGAATTGAGATTCCAGGATGGCAGGCAGACGATCACCAAGATTAATGCGGTCAACCAGGAGATTGAGCAGATCACAGGCCTTACCAAGGAACAGTTTAGCCAGATCGCCATGATTGCCCAGGGCGAGTTCATGAAGCTGATCTTGGCCAAGACAGAGGACCGGTCTGCCATCTTCCGAAAGATCTTCCACACTGATCGCTTTGAGACCCTTCAGTCCCAGATCGCTTCCGATGCCAAAAAGGCGGATGATGCTTATCAGGCTAAGCGTTGGAAATTAGAACAGCTTGTCCAGGAGAGGATTGCGACCAAAGACCCAGAGAAGCAGGAGCTTTTTGCATCATTTGTTTATGAGCCGGCAAGTATGAACTTGGTGACGGAAGCCTTGGAGGAAATGATTGTCAGGGACCAGAAATCGTTAGAAGACAGCTATGACC
>JAXJRI010000085.1:0-1802 GCA_036310685.1 Lachnospiraceae bacterium
ATCGATGTTAGCTACATCTACAGCTTCCACGCCCAACTTAGAGGCGATGGTTTCGGCAATCGACTGGCATGAGCCAGTGGAAGAGCCATAAATTACGATTGTTGTTTTCATTTGTCTATCTTACTTTTAGTTACATTTATTTTCGGGTGCAAAGATACATCCTTTTTCCATCATCTGCAATACCTAAAAATGATGGTTTCGCAGAAATACCTAAATATGGGGATAGATAAAAAGTTTTAGGACGATTCATCCTAAAACTTCTCTAATTTCAAAAGTTTTAGGACGATTCATCCTAAAACTTTCTTAAATATTCTACTTTTAGGATGATTTATCCTAAAAAAATAGTATCTTCGCAGCAAATATATAATCAAAGAGCAATGAAATGATATGAAACGAATAGAAAGAACGGAATATCTCAATAAACTGATCGCTTTCAAAGACAAGTCTCTTATCAAAGTGATAACCGGCATTCGCCGTTGCGGTAAATCCACCATTATGGAGATTTATCGTGACTGGCTTAAGAGGCAAGGTGTCAGTGCCGACCAAATCATCTATCTCAATTTCGAGGATTACGACTTCTATGAACTTCGTAATCCACATAACTTATACGCTTATATCAAGCCATTAATTCATCAAGACAAGATGACTTATATCTTCTTTGATGAGATACAACATGTGGAAGATTTCCCAGACATCATCAACAGCCTCAACCTGAAGCCAACAGTAGATCTCTATATTACGGGGTCGAATGCCTATATGCTGTCAAGCGAAATCGCCACGTTACTATCCGGAAGATATGTGGAAATCGCAATGCTTCCCCTTTCATTCAGAGAGTATGTTGAAGGTATCGGAGGAACCGACAATCTTCCCAAAGCCTATACAGACTACATCACAAGGAGCAGTTTTCCATATACCCTTGAACTGGATACTCCCGCAGAAATCAGCGACTACCTGAATGGCGTATATAACACCATTGTAGTAAAGGATATCATGAGCAGGAAGAAGTTACCCGATGTCATGATGCTGGAAAGCGTTATCCGTTTCACAGCCGACAATATCGGCAACATCCTATCCACCAAGCGCATAGCCGACATCATGACTGCCGATGGAAGGAAAATAGACCAGAAAACCGTAGAACGGTATCTGACCGCACTCTGCGAAACCTTCTTCGTATATGAAACCAAAAGATACAACATCAAGGGTAAGCAGCTGCTCAAGACATTGGGTAAATATTATCTAGTAGATATCGGTTTGAGAAGAATGCTCCTAGGTTCCCGCTCATTCGAAGCCGGCCGCATCCTGGAGAACATCGTTTATCTGGAACTACTCCATCGCCAGCAGAAAGTATATATAGGAAAGATGGATAATCTGGAAGTAGATTTTGTAGCGATTGATGAAAACAATATCACGTATTATCAGGTAGCTGCTACCGTTAGAGATGAGACTACCTTAAAACGTGAATTGGCATCTCTGCAGCAGATCAATGACCAATATCCTAAGTATATCCTTACACTTGATGAAGACCCTACTGCCGATTACAACGGTATCAAGAGAATCAATGCCCTAAGATGGCTGATGGGAGAAATAGAAGTGTCTGCTCGGTGGGCATTGTGATAGTGAGGGATGGCGAGATTGCAGACAGCTACTACTGCCTCATCAAGCCCGAACCGGAGTATTACTCTTATTGGAACACCCGGGTTCACGGCCTGACCCAGGAAGACACGATTATTGCGGTTACGACCTCACCATGCATCACAATGCCCTGGCAGATGCCGAAGCCTGTGCCCGGATAGCAAGAGAGC
>JAXJRI010000086.1:0-4553 GCA_036310685.1 Lachnospiraceae bacterium
GGATTAGTGCGCTTTTTGTGCGGGAAACTGCAGGAAAGCACAGCAAAAACCGCAAAATGCGCAGGTATTATGGAAGAAAAAAGAACCGCTACATCAATGAAAAAACTCATTAATGCAACGGCCCCTTGCATTCTTGGCAACGGAAATGGAGGGATTTGAACCCTCGCACCGGTTGCCCGGCCTACCGCATTTCGAGTGCGGACCCTTCAGCCACTTGGGTACATCTCCGTATAAAAATACCTAAGTATTATATCAAATGACCCTGCCATTGACAAGAGTCAAAACAAGCTGAACTGCCACTGACAGTTCACTTGCAGTTACAGTTCATGCATTATTATTCATGCATTATTATATAGGTAGTTCAAACTATTTTTCACTGACTTCCATCTGAGCCTACGCTCCGACCTGTCCTAGCTGCTCCTTATCTTATTTAGAATCCAGGTAAGGAGCAGCAGGACAATACGGCTTAGATGGAAGGTCAGCTATCAAAATAGCTTATTTAGTACTGAGAGACATAATGCATGAACTGTAACCACTTGCACGCTAAAAAATCCCACCCTCCAATCGGAAGGTGGGAAACATAAACGAACTATAAACGAACTAATGATTAGCCTCTGTGATGCTTTCTCCAGACTCTCTCGCCCTTGCTCTTATTATAGAAGGCAAAGATGGCTTTCTGGTTGTGATGGCTCTTCCAGCTTGCGTTAGCTGCCTGAACATCAAAGTATCTCCTATGACCGTTGATGGTCACGTAATTCCACCAATGCTCACAGGTAGAACCGTTGCCCCTGACATATCTTCCACTGTCTAATCCAGCTTTGTATCCAAGATGGTTTGCAACGACACAATATACAGCAGACATATCATAGCAGGTACCCTGAAGTGTTAAGACATTGCGGTAACGTCTTCTAAACTTAGTGCTGACAGAAAGTGCATTGACACTCTTAAGCTGCTTGAGCTCCTGTCTTGCTCTCTTCTTATCCTGCTTGGAAACCTTCACACGAACTGGACCAGCACTGTGTGAATAATGCATGTTCTTCACAAGATATACATAAACAGCTTTGAGCTTCTGCTCCTTTGTCATGTCAGGTGTTGTCGCTCTATTGATAATCTTATCAGCTGCTGCGTTGATCTCGTGTCTTGGTGTATAAATCTTCTTTGCAGCTGCCTCAGTTCTTCCAAAAGATAAGAAGGAAATGCTGAATACAGCAAAGAAGAATAATATCATATGTTTGGCTGTGATTCGTCTCATACCGTTCTCCTAAATATTAATCAATGTTTCAATGTAACGCCCTTAGTTAATACACTAGCATACTTTCGTAAATATTGCAACAAATGATTAACAATTCGTTAACATTTATAATATTTAGGTCACATTTTTAAGCAGGATGATAGAATTATGTACTAAAAGTCACATTCCCCATAACTAATCGAGCACTTTCATAACATTTCCTTTTTTTTGACTAATCGAGCACTCTCATGACTCTTTCTTTTTCCTATGATTAATCGAGCACCCTCATGACTCCTTTTTTCCTATGATTAATCGAGCACCCTCATGACACTTTCTTCCGATTCTACAAACTGTTTTGTAATAATCTCATCTAATGCCTGGTCTAATTTCTTCTTCTGAGTCTTATAGACGATGAAGATGATCGGTACGGATTGGTGGGATCCTGTAGTTCTAGAACGCTGTACCATCGTCTCGATACCGATATCATATTTACCAAAGGTAGAAGCAATCTCACCTAAGATACCAGGGCGGTCACTTGCCATGACGCGGATGTAATACTTGGCCTCGCCCTCACCAACGTACTCTAACTCGCCGTCGAAGTGGAGTCTTGGAACCGTATCATAAGCGGCATTCTTGTTAATGGCCTTAGCAATCGAGATCACATCTCCGATGATAGCGGATCCGGTTGGAAGCTCGCCTGCACCCTTGCCGTAGAACATGATATCATCCACTGCATTACCTGTTAAAAGTACCGCGTTGAACTCGTTGTTAACATTAGCCAATGGATGGCTGGCAGGAATGAGTGTAGGGGAGATGTCGCAGTAGAGTTTGCCATCCTTATTCTCAGCGATGGCTAGCAGCTTGATGCGGTAGCCATTCTCCTTGGCGAACTCGATATCTTCTGCGGAAACCTTAGTGATACCTTTGATTGGAATGCTCTTTAGCGGAACATCCATACCGAAAATCATGGAAACTAAGATAGATAGCTTGTTACCGACATCGATACCCTCAACGTCTGCAGTAGGATCTGCCTCAGCAAAACCTTTCGCCTGGGCGTTAGAAAGAGCACCCTCGTAAGACATACCATTTTCTTCCATCTGGGTGAGGATATAGTTAGTAGTACCATTCAGGATACCAACCATCTTGCTGAACTCATTTGGAATCAGGACACGGGAGATAGAATCCAGGATTGGGATACCACCTGCCACACTGGCCTCAAAGCGGAACATGACCTTCTTCTCCATAGCAATCTTCTGGAGCTCTCTTCCGTGGGCAACCACCGCTGCCTTATTGGCAGTAACCACGTTCTTGCCAGCTAAGAGGGCACGCTTCATGTAATCAGAAGCTGGCTGTATACCACCGATCAGCTCAATGACAATATCGATCTCTGGATCATTGATGATCTCATCAACATCTGTGACATATTTCTCCCTTGGAATATCGATGCCACGGTCCCTCTCAGGATGACGATTTAAAATCTTCACGATCTGAATGTCTGCATTGGAAGACTTCTGAATCTTATGACGGTTCATCTCTAAGGAACGATAAGCACCCTTCGCAACCGTACCAATACCGAGCATCGCAACTTTTATTGTTCTCATATATTTATTCTCCTTATGCTTAATCTTGTTCTAAGGCTTAGAGTTTTCATATCTTATGTAACATTACCTACTTTATGTATGCAGCTCTTTATCTCTTTCTCTTATGACGTGGCTTCCGAAAGCGCCTACGAGTTGTTCCGTCGTTTCCGGTACCCTTCTGGTCCTTCTTCTCTAAGTACTGCTTCCTCCTAGACAGAATAAATGTCACAATCAAGAGCAGTCCATATAAGACGACTCCCAAGATAGCCGCAGCCATCTTTGGATCCAACTTAACCGCTTCCTCAGAAATATCTCCAACCTGTAAATCGTTCGGCACTCTATGACCACGAACCAGGAGTCTGTGGGTATTAACCTGATATGGGGTACAAGTGACCAGGGTACAATAATCCTGACCTGGGACCCTATCCAAATCATCGATCTCGTCCGGGAGTACCGTTCGAATCTGGTCTACTTCATAGGTAAGGGTCTTATCTAAGACCTTCAGCATGAAGTGATCCCCCACCTGCATCCTGTCAAGGTGAGTAAACAATGTCGCCGAAGGCAGACCTCTATGACCGGAAAGAACACAATGTGAACCAGAGCCACCTACAGGTAAAGAGGAACCTGGAATATGACCAACCGCAATCTGTAAGACTGCCTGGTCAACCCCATGATAAATAGGAAGAGAAACCTTAATAGATGGAATCTCAATATATCCCATGATACCAGTTCCTGTGACATCCAAGGTCTTGTTATACTCTCCCATCTCAGCATCTGTCAGATTAAAAGAAGTCTGCTGCGTAGAAAGCTTCTGATTATATGCTGTGGCCTCATCCCACATCTTCTTTCTCTCGTCTTTGGACATGTCTTTGGTCTTCTTTACATATCCAGCAATCGCCTGTGTCTGATGTCTCTGATTCCACCAGTTGGATACTGTCGGGTATAACATTAAGGACAAACCCGCAAGAAAAATGATTACTAAGACAATAGTCGTAGCCGTATGTAATTTAGAATGTCTCTTCTTATTATTATCTTTCTTCTCCGCGTCCTTCATCGTTTGCGAAACTCTCCTTATTGCTATACAAGAGGGGCCCAAAAGGACCCCTCCCATAGTTAATAGTCAAACCTATGGTACACTGTACCATCGTCCCCTGTATTTTTCAAGCCCTCATCATCATCTTTTTATCGATACCGTAATCCGGGAGACATGATACCGCTGTACGATGCCTCAGAATTTCCCCGGAAGTTCTCTAAATACTCCTATTACATGACACATTTTTCCTCTATTCGCAGACATCTAATTATAGTAATGTATATATAATCAACATTTGTATTTACGAAAGGAACTTACTCATGGAAGATCGAATGATGGATCAATGCTTTGCTCTGGGGAACAAAGAAAGGATACGAATATTAAATCAGCTACGGGAAGGTCCCTGCAATGTATTAGAGCTCCAAAGCGGTTCCACCGTCACTCAGTCCACCCTCTCCCACCACCTGAAGATCTTACGTGATGCCGGATTAGTAACTGGTATCCGGGATGGAAGACATGTGTATTATGCCATCCGGAAAGATGGACTGCAGGAGTTGAGAAAGAGTATCCAGGAATTTGATGAAAGCTTCCCATTGAGCTCCATGATGCATCGATGAAACAAAGACGGGGCTGCCTCAGGATTCCGCAGTTCTCTAACAAGATATTCTGTGATCCGATTCAAATCACTCTCCGCTGTTTCGGTAAGAAC
>JAXJRI010000087.1:0-17595 GCA_036310685.1 Lachnospiraceae bacterium
CGTCAGATATTTGCAATGCGAAGTACTATGATATTGTTCCTCGCTCATCTGCATTTTCTCCTAACTGATATTTTTCCTGAATACCCCTGCGCATCAGGTCAAGAAATGTAATAGTAGTACCTTCCTCGACCGAATAGATACGAGCGAGATTTTCAAGCTGGTCTTTCCATTCAGAAGGAATGGAAATGTTAATCTGTACATTATTGCTTTTAGGCCGTGCCATGATTCAAACTCCTTCCATAGCAGTAATATTATTTCGCTTATGCATATATTATATATTCATTCTATGTATTTGTCAAGCAGCAATGTAGTTTTGTATAGAAAAAGCGGCTTTCATCCCACAGGCAAGCCTGTGGGTTTTACGCCGCAATTTATAACTTGCAACAATTAATACTGGTTGCGGAAAAATATATGGTTTTACACCAAGATCTTTACTCATAATCTTCTACCTCCTATTATTTTTAATCATATCATAAAAAGTCGTGGTTATTATGTCACAGATGATAACTACATCAAATATGGCTATGAAATCAAGAACTCAAGCAAAAAGACTACATACCAGTTTCCTACGGTAACCATCACTGCCTATGATGAGAATGGTGACGTACTAGCCACCGAAGACCAGGTAATGGGTGTGATCTCACCTGGAGAGAAGCAGGCATTCGGATCCGTTGCTGACTGTAATGGCAAAAGTCCAGACAAAGTAGAATTTACCGTGGATTCCGGTCAGAAAATCTTCAGCACAAATGAAGTTCCATCTTCAAGTTTCAAGATTACCGGTACGAACGAAAGAAATGATGAGTTTGGTGAAACTTCCATCACAGGAAATGTAAAAAATGACTCCAAGAAAGACCTGTCAGATCTTCAAGTCACTGTCTTGTACAAGAAAGACGGCAAAATTGTCTGTGGCTCCTCCACTTATGTTGATAATCTTAGTGCTGGGCAGCAGAAAGCATTCGAGGTCTCAGATTATGATATCCCAGACCACGACAAATATGAGGTGACAGCCTTAGACTGGAGTATGGATTAATCTATCAATTGAAAGGACGATAAGCATGAAAGTAATAGGAATCTTATTGATCATACTGGGCATACTGGGAATTGTAATGGGAATGATGATGTTCGGAGATATCGACAAGAACCACAGATGTTCTCTCCATCTGTGGTTCTTCTTATATAAAAACTATTTGTTTTCTGTAGTAGTCTGCGAAGAATCTGTGGTCTGTGTAGACTCAGTGGTATTCTCCGTAGTCTGACTTGAATTCTCGGTTGTCTGGTTGGATTCCGTCGTGTCCTGAGTGGAATTATCTGTATTCTGGTTGGATCCCGTTGTACTCTGTGAAGAGTTGTCTGTAGACTGATTTGCCTGGGTGGACTGACTAGGAGAAGTAGACTGATCTGTCTGCTCCGTTGTAGACTGACTAGACTGATTATTCTGATTGTCAGTTCCACCTTTGTCTCCCACTCTGATCTTGGTAATATTTCCATCCTCATCAAAAGTAACCTGGATCATATCCCCTTCTTTGACATCGGATACCTTCATATTGTTGCCGCTGCTATCCTTTAGGATAGAAGCATCTCCTACAGTGACGGTAAATGTATCCCTGTCAATCTGAGAGTTACCAAACTGACCCATCTTACCGCCAGGACCACCGTGACCTCCACGGCCGCCCTTTCCATTCATATCACCTCCACCCTGAGGCGGCTGAGGCATATTGCCATTATTGTTTTGATTTAAGTCAGCGGTATTATTTTGATTAGTATTGTCCTGAGTAGCATTGTTCTGAGCAGTATTGTTCTGAGTAGTAGTATTCTGAGTAGTATTGCTCTGAGTAGTAGTATTCTGAGTTGTATTGTTCTGAGTTGTATTGTTCTGAGTTGTATTGTTCTGAGTTGTATTGGAGTTCTGGCTGTTATTAACTCCTGGATCTCGATCTCCATCTGGTCCGGAAACATCAATAGTGATCTTATTCCCACTCACTTTCGTGACCTTACCAACGACTGTTGCATCCTTGACTTCGTCAGAACTCTTATTAGCACTGCTTGAGGAGCTGGATTCTGTGGTAGTCTTGGAGCTTCCAGTCAAACTTCCACTGTTACATCCTGTCATGGCGACCGAAACCGCCATCATCCCACACATGATTGCCGCAATTGCCTTCTTATTACTTAATTTCACCATAAATATGTACCTCCTTAATATTCATCTAATGTGTAATATCCATCTAATAATGGGAATAATAGAAGGTAAATGTATCCATACTGTGGTGAATCCTTGAAGGAAATGCGAACAAAGTATGACTGTTTTGTGTCATCCACGCTCTTATCTAATTCCGTCTTTATCTAATCACATGTTGAAGGTGTCAAAAGTGATTACGGCTTGTTCCGTCGCTTTGTGACTCCGTTAGTCCTGCCCTTCATGTTGTGAGCGACAAATACTTTGGTGGCATCGTCTCCGCTAGCCATACCTTGTCATTACCGATATAGAAAGTGATGCCATCTTCATATGCTTGTTCTGCATCGACTCTCAGAATGGCAGGCTTTTGGTCTCTTCTTCGCCCTACCTGCTCGGCTGTCTCAACATCTGAGGACAGATGCACGAACTGCCGTCCCATAGGAAGAAGTCCCATCTCCATGATGGATGGCAGGAAGCGGTGTGCTGTCCCGTGATAAAGGACTGCTGGAGGCTGAGCCTCTCGGTGTTCTACTGTCACCTGGAAAGAGTGTCCGTAAAGAGCACGGATTCTTCCGTCTTCTATGGCAAATCTTTGCTTATCTGCATGGGCCATCACTTGACGGATGGATTCTTCCGTCAGCGGCGGGTCAAAATTATGCATCTGATTCATAGCCCGCAGAAACTTATCAAGAGAGACCGATCCGTCCCTCGCTAGGGAAAGACCATACTTATCCGGATTATGCCTCAAGGCATAAGACATTTTCTTACTCAGATAGACACGCTGTCTTCTCGTCATATAATCCTCCTTGCTTACGATGCTAACGTCGCTTTCTCCTTCCGGTTCCACCGCAGGAAGAAGTAGATCGTCTCCGTGATACAGCAGGACATCCAACCTACTGGATAGCCAAATGCAACGACAACTGGAATGTTTATGATAAATCTGGTCACGACAAAGAGATAAGTCTGACGCAGTGCCACAAAGCATAAGAGCATGATGACCATTGGTCCAGTCGAGTCTCCGCGCCCACGCAGTGCACCCGCTAAGACATGATTGATGCCATTGAAGAGGGTGAAGTAGAGGATGACATGGACTAAGGTCGTTCCCACCCGGATCACTTCCTGATCTGTAGTAAAAAGTCTAGTAGCAAATGGTGCGAAGACGAAGATGATAGTATCGATCAGTCCTGTAACCAATAAAGTCAGGACCAGACAGATCTTGGTACCTCGATTAGCTCGGTCCGTCTTACGTGCTCCGATATTCTGGCTGACAAAGGTGGTGGAAGCCATGGCCAGAGACTGGATGACCAGCATCGGGAACTGGTCCAACTTGTTATAGGTAGCCCAAGCCGCCATGACGGTTGAACCAAAGTAGTTGATATAAGACTGCACAAAAACATTAGAGAATGCTGTGATGATGGACTGGATTCCTGCTGGGAATCCAATGGTCAGAATCTTCTGTAAAAGCTCCTTATCCATCTGCAAATCGCGAAAGGTAAATTGATAAATATCCTTGGTATGAGTTAACAGCCTTAAGATCATGAGCGCTGAGATGCCCTGGGAGAGAATCGTTGCGTAGGCTGCTCCTGCAATTCCCATGTGGAATACGACGACAAAAAGCAGGTCCAGCACAATATTTAACAGACTGGTGAAAATCAAGAAGTAGAGAGGCCTTACGGTATCTCCCACCGCCCTTAAGATTCCAGAGCCCATGTTATAGATCAGCAGTCCAGTGACACCGGCAAAATAGATTCTAAGGTAGGTGGAGGCATCCTTCATCACATCATCTGGTGTTGCCATAAATTTTAAAATCGCATGAACTCCCGCCACTCCGGCAATCGTGAAGAGGACACACATGACAAAGGTGACTGCCATGGTCGTTTCTACTGCCCGCTGAAGATCCTCCTTCTGCTTGGCTCCAAACAGATTACCAATCACAACCGAGGCTCCGATGGAAAACCCATTAAAGAAAAACACAGCCATATTGGTAACCATGGTCGTGGCGCCTACCGCTGCCAATGCCTGAGTAGAGACAAAGTTACCCACCACGATCGAATCCATAGTGTTATATAGCATCTGAAAGACATTGCCTATCATTAATGGCAGCGCAAAAAGCAGGAGTTCCTTGGCAATCGGACCTTCCGTCATATCCCGCGCTGTCGTCTCCTTGTTCCCTCTAGATAGCAAAACAGACCTCCCCCTTCATAAATAGCTTACCTTTAATACTAACACAAAAGAAGGGAAGACAAAAGAAAAAATGGTCCGCTGTACATCTCATACAGCGAACCACATTTTATAATCCTAGAAATCTCTGGATGGTTTTTCTTCAATCTCATTGGTTAGATTTATCTTCTTGGTCTCTCCATCGATCTCAAAGACCTTCCAGTAAGCTCCATCTCCCTGGTCAACTGGAATACTCCAGGTAGCCGGCTCAAGATCACCTATATATAAGGTGATCTTGGCATTGGAGTTAGCCAATGCCCCTTCTTCGTATTGCTTTACGTAGCAAGTATACGTACCTTTGGTAAGCTTTTTAATCGTGATGGTTTCCGGTCCATATCCATCATAATCTTCCACGTCAAAGCTGGCAATATCTGCATATTGTGGATAAGTTCCATTGTTCTTACTTAAGTAGCTGACTTGATACTCCTGGTCATTGCTTCCATTCTTCGGTGCAAAAAGATACAAATCAAGATCCATCGGCTCTCGGTCCCAAGTCAGAACAACCCTCATCTGATCATCAGCCAATTTAGGGTTCAATACAATATCCTGATCACTACCCCCACCTAATACCATAACATTACGATAATTCGTCTTATAGCCATCTTTCTTCACAATTGCACGGTAATAACCACTTGGCAGTTTGTCCGTCTCATAATATCCTTCCTCGTCGGTAGTCAGATTAAAATCTCCACCCGTCAGATACTGGACTCGCATACTGATTGAGCTTCCCTGGAATTGATAGAAATTGATGGTAGCATCCGGAATACCTTTCCCTGTTGTTGCATCAACCACCTGTCCATCGATGTGAACTTTGGTCCCTGGCTTTAACAGACTCGCAATCTCCATGCTTGTGTTCTTCGTTAATTCCACCTTCACATTATCAACAGTATCCATCAGATATCCATAGGCCTCAATTACTACAGTATAAGTCCCTGGAAGAAGTTCCGTATAAAATTTTCCATACTGATTCGTATAGGTTCCGCCGACGACCTGGCTGCCATCTTGATTTTTAATCGTCACATATGCACCGTTGATTGGCTGTCCCGTCTCAGCATCCCGAACACTACCACTGATTCCTCCATTATTCACATTTGCATATATGCTATCCTCCGGATACATCTTAAATTTTGTACCTGGGACATAATAATCTTCCTGGCCAGCGGTTCCCTTTGCATAAGCATACGCTACCCGAGCGGGATATCCTTCCAGTAACATCCTTCTAACGAGTGTTTCAAAAGTCATTTCTTCACAATAACCCATGCTGGTGATATCGGAAAAACCAAAGCTTACTTCTGCTCCTTTCCTAGAGAAGGCTTGAGCAAAAGTATCATTTTTCATGGAGGAGCAAGCTCCCAACACAAATATAGAATGATCTAGGTCTCCCGCCTGATAATGGCGATCGATAAAGGCAGGTCCCAAGGCTACTATACTTTCATTTTGTCCATTCTCTTTAGTCCCGCTCACCATAATCAAGCTCTCTGTCTGCCAGTCACTGTCACTGATTTCACTTATCTTCATAGGATCTTGTCCTGTAAGCAGGTAAGGTTGTTGATCAACTTTAGTCCAAGGAAGATTGTCCTTGCAATCCATGAATAAACCATGTGTATTAATGAGATTAACACCATATTGATTAAAGTGCTTAAAAGCATCCACAGATGTCTGACTGCCATCTTTTAGATCAAGCTTGCCGCCAGATGCTGTCTTCAAAATATTGCCTATCTCTTCAAAATCACTGTTAAAGAATTGAACTCCCTGAAATGGTCTGACAACAAAGACATCCTTCTTGACATTCGGATTCCTGTATTTCTTAGGATTCTCTTTTACCTCATTTAAAGCCTCTTGATAAGTATGCCCCATCGTAGACTTTACCATATGACCATTCGAGTCAAAAGTTCCTTGAAGAGTCGGCACTGTACTATCCCCTTGGATGGAAGTCCAGACTCCTGTAATTCCTGCCTTGGTACGATAGACAGCTGTATGATCATCAACAAATTCATAATGATCCGTCTCTACGATATCACTAGACTGAAGTTCTTCTTCCGCCTCGTCCTTACTGATACATTCCTCAAGGTCTGTGGCAAGATTTTTAGCAGCGGTTATGTCCTGGTCACTAATCTGCCGATAGTAGTAGATCGTGACTTCGCCATACTCTTCACCCTTACTATACTTATCGCCATAGCGGACATAGTAGTCTTCTTCCTTCTGCTCCTCAGAAGATAAGGTGACATCACTCGAGAAAATGCCATCTCCCGCTACAATGTCTCCATCACGTCCCTTATCATTCAAATCTGCAATCTTGCCCCTATAAGAAACTAAGTCTACACTATCCACTTTATCTGTGGAGATCATTGTTGCCATAAACTTAATCTTAGTTGGCTGACCACAAAGAACATCGGTCTTATCAACGGTAAGTTTCTGAAATTAAAGAGGGCTTTTAAAAGAGTATACATTAAGCTGTTCTGAAGATTCTGACGTGTTCCCAGAATCCTCTGTTGTTCCTGACTCAGCTTCTGTAGTTCCTGATTCAGCTTCTGTGGTTTTTCCTGATTTTGTCTCCGTGGTCTTTCCTGACCCAGCTTCCGTAGTTTTTCCCGAATCTGCTGAAGTTCCCGGACTTACCGTTGTTCTTGAGCCAGACTGTGGCCCTGGTTGATTAACCACCGGTCTACTCGGCTGGTTTGTAACTTTATTCCTTACCGTCACCGCATAGTTAAGCTTTTTCCCGGTCGTCAAACGGACTGTGACTGTGGTCTTTCCAGCTTTCTTCGCTGTCAGGATGAATTTCTTCTTCCCTTTTTTCTTAACTTTGACAATCTTCTTTTTTAAGGTCACCTTGCGGATTTTGCCACCTTTAACCTTTATGGTCTTCTTCTGACCTACAATCAGCCTTACCTTCTTCTTTTTCGTCTTAGCTTCTACCGTAACCTTACCTGAATCCGTCAGGGGAAGCAGGGAAGGAGCAACCATCGTTGCCGAGAGGAAAAGACAAACTCCAAGCATGAATTTCCGTACTTTCATAGCTCTCCTCCTTAGTGTCACTTCCGTTTTTATCAAATATCTCTGGTTAAATTATATCGACACCACTATAAGTTTTCAACGTATCAGCTAGAAATGTTTAAACATTTAAATCAATATTTTTAGTCCTTATGTGTTTTCGCCCCAGCAGCATGAACAGCCATTGGCACTTCACCTACATGCAAGGTCAAAAAAAGAAGGAGACTCCTGTCCCCCTCTTAAATATTCGTATCGATATCGATATTGATTTTATGAATCAATAATTACTCTGCATCCTCTAATACGCTTCTTCCGTATGCGTCAGCTGCGAGCATAGCATTGTAAACCTTTTCAGCTGTGATAACAACTGGAACATTGCCTAAAGTATCGTTCTCTGCGCAAGCTGCCTCAGCTGCTGGCATCAGATGTTCTTTGCTTAAATCAGTGATTCCAAGCTCTCCTAATGTGACAGGAAGTCCGATGGTAACCATCCAGTCAAGGAGCTCATAGAGATCATCCTCAGGAACATTCTGAAGAACGAGCTGTGTTAATGTACCGAAGTTAACCTTCTCACCATGCTGCATATGATGGCACTCTGGAAGTACTGTTAATCCGTTATGGATTGCGTGAGCACCTGCAAGTCCGCCGGACTCAAATCCGATACCGGAAAGAAGTGTGTTAGCCTCGATTACTCTCTCTACGGCTGGTGTTAATGCATGAGCATCTAAAGCCATCTTAGCTTTGACACCATCGGAAAGTAACGTATCATGGCAAAGCTTAGCGATACCAAGTGCGGCAACTCCTACCTGTCCGCCATCAGCACATGTAGCAGCGTTGCTGTCATAGCAAGCCTGAGCCTCAAAATATGTTGCCATAGCATCTCCCATACCAGCTACGGTGAAACGAACTGGGCTCTTAGAGATAATCTCGGTATCCATAAGAACAAGGTCTGGATTCTGCTTTAAGAAGAGGTAATCCTGGAATACTCCCTCTTCTGTGTAAACTACAGAAAGTGCAGAACATGGAGCATCTGTGGATGCGATGGTTGGTGCTACGATAACAGGAATATCATCATAGTAAGCAGCAGCCTTAGAAGTATCGAAGATCTTTCCACCGCCAACACCGATGATCAGATCGCATCCGTTCTCTTTTGCAAGATCAGCGATACGATGGATCTCCTTATCAGAACATTCCCCATTGAACTTTTCAAACATCATCTCAGTATTGTTGGCTGCGAAAGAAGCTTTGATCTGCTCTCCCTGACGCTTAAGTCCTCCCTCAGAGATAACAACCAGAGCCTTCTTGCCGAGTCTAGCTGCATACATTCCGATATCATTCATAACGCCTGCGCCCTGGACATATTTACTTGGTGCGAAAAAAATTGTTGCCATGATAAAAACCCTCCTACAAATTTATCATCGTCGTTACCTGGATATATTATACGATATATCGGTTCTCTTTCAAACAATATATTGCCAAAATATTAACAAAAATTTTAGTAGATTTTTTAAGAACATTGCACAATTTAAATTCATCGATATTATTCTATTTTTAAAAATTGCATCTTGTCTACCTCTATTCTTAACCATTAGATTTTGTCTATCGCAAAAACCATGAGACAGAGAAAAGGCAGCCGTCATGACTGCCTTTTCCTATGCATAATCTCTATACTCTTCTACTAACAAAATTAATCTCACAATAACGTTATCACCGATGGAAGCAGGCGATGCTGTGGCCTTCTGCAATCTCTTTTAACTCTGGGACTTCACTCCTGCACTGGTCGGTCGCGTAAAGACATCTTCTCTGGTATGGACATCCCTGATCTTCGTAACCGATATCTTCCATGCTGAGAGGTTCCAGCTGAATCTCCTTCTCGTTGCGGTCGTGGATTGAGAAGACAGAATCCAGCAGCTTTTGTGTGTAAGGATGTCTGGCTTCTGCCAGGTCCTTGCTTGGAATCTTCTCCACGATCCTTCCTGCATACATGACGGCAATCTTATCGGTGATACTGCGGACCACCGCAAGGTCATGGCCGATAAAGAGATAGGTCAGATGGAATTCTTTCTGAAGTCTCACCAGAAGCTCTAAGACCTGCTTCTGAACAGAAACATCCAGAGCACTGGTTGCCTCATCAAGAATGACAATCTTTGGACGAATGGAGATCGCTCTGGCGATGACGACTCGCTGCAGCTGTCCACCGCTCAGCTGATGCGGAAGTCGATCCATCAACTCCACTGGCAGATCAACCATGGTCATCAGCTTCTCCGCCTCCTTATGAGCTTCCTTTCGGCTCATAATGCCGAAGAAGACTAATCCTTCCTCTAAGAAAGTTCCGATCGTCATACGAGGGCTGAATACGGAGTAGGGATCCTGGAATACCATCTGAACCTTTCGATAGATGTTTCGGTCTTCCTTCTTACTAAGCTTAATGATATCGGTTCCCTCCAGAAGAATCTCGCCTAAGGTCGTTCCAGTAAGCTTAGTGATCAGTCTCGCCATGGTAGATTTCCCACAGCCGCTCTCTCCGACGAGGCCGACACTCTCTCCCTCCTTCACAGAAAATGAGACATCGCGTACTGCAGGTACGTCTCCCGTCTTCGAAGCAAATGTCTTGGATACGTGCTTTAGTTCCAGAATGGGTCTGGTGTCATGTTGTTCCGAAGTCATCATATTATATCCGCCAGCCTTTCATCTTTTAAATCAACCACTGAGTCAAGTAAGAGTCTTGTATAATCTGTCTGCGGATTAGAGACAATGTCTTCTGCCTTACCCCACTCAACCAGCTTACCATTCTGCATCACGCCAATCTTATCCGACATGTAGGAAGCCACACCCATGTTATGAGTAACCACCAAAATGGTCGTGCCGTATTTCCTTCTTAGTTCCATCATCTCATAGACAACCTGTGCCTGTACTGTAACATCCAACGCACTGGTCGGCTCATCAGCCAATAAGAGCTTAGGCTTTAAGGACATCGCCATAGCAATGCCGACTCTCTGCCTCATACCTCCGGAAAGTTCAAATGGATATGAATGCAGAACTCGATCCACGTCATTTAGATGAACTCGATTCAGATAATCTTCCTCGATCTTTCTGCATTCGGCCTTGGACTTCATCCCGTGGGCCCTCAAAAACTCTGTGTACTGGGAGCCAACACGGGCGATCGGATTCATATAGCGTCCGGTATCCTGAAAGATCATGGCCACATCGCTTCCGCGAAGACTGCGGAGTTCCTTGGCACTTCTCTGATGGATCTCTTTGCCAAACAGGATAAGGTCTCCCTTTCTGGCTGCACCGTTTGGAAGAAGATCAATCATACTGTGGAGCAGGGTGGACTTGCCACTTCCGCTCTCCCCAACGATACCGATAATCTCACCCTCATTGACCGAAAATGAGACATCGCTGACTGCTTCCTTTACGCCATCATATGTAATTGATACATTATCTAGCTTTAAAATTTCCATGACAGGCTCCCAACCTTGAGTGAAGCAAGCTAGACTGCCACCGGCAGTCCACTTGCATGTTTAGCAACAAACCAAAGTACCACCGGTACTTCACTTGCAAACTCGACGAGCAAAAGGAACTGCACAAGGCGGTTCCTCTTGCTCTCAATTGTGAATCAGGGTACTGCTACTCTATTATTTGATTCCTAACTGATTATCAATGAAATAATAATCAATTGGATAAGGGGTGACATTAGTTACCTTATCGTTAGATACCACGAAGTTCTTCTCGCCGACAAGCCAGATAGAAGCCGTATCCTCTAAGAGCACCTTCTCTGCCTCGATGGTAAGTTTCGCTCTCTCGTCAGTATCAAATGTTGCAGAAAGCTGCTCGTCGATCTTATCTAACTCTGGGTTATTATAGGACATAGAGTTGTCCGGTCCATCAGACTTATACAGCTGATCTAAGAACCACTGTGGATCGCCTGTGGATAAGGACTGCCAGTTTGTGCAGAGGATATCGTAATCCTGCTTCTTCTCTGTGTCTGTGATATCATCTACCAGATTCAGTTTAATCTGGATTCCGCTCTCTTTTGCCATAGACTGAACTGCCTCAAGCATCGTTGTGTAATCACTCATAGAATATGTGATCTTGAAGCTTAAGTTCTGTCCATCTTTATCTACATAGCCATCGTTATCAGAATCTTTGTATCCTGCCTTGCTTAAGAGATCAGCAGCCTCTTTTGCGTTGAACTCCTGCTTGTCAAGATCCTTATAACCATAAGGAGCACTTGATGGGTAAGGAGCTCCAGCTTTTGTAACACCACCGCCTAATACCTTGATCAGGGAATCATAATCGATGGAATCTGCCAATGCCTTTCTTACGTTGGCATCCTTTAATGCCTCGTTCTTCTGGTTTAAGAGAAGCATACGAACACGTGCGCCAGTTGTATCAAATACCTGATATTTGTCATCGCTCTCAAATGTCTTAATATCCGTGGAGCTTACACGCTGAACAACGTCCTGCTCACCAGACTGAAGTGCCATTCCTCTGGTAGAATCATCCTCGATACATTTCACTGTGATGGAATCCATCTTTGGCTCGCCATTCCAGTAGTTCTCATTCTTTACAAGTTCGATATTAGTATTAACCTTGAAACCAGTAACTTTGTAAGGACCAGTTCCGATTGGTGCATTCTTGTAATCCTGATCGTCGCCTACTTTGATTACTGAGTAGAGTGGCTCTGAGATGTTGGCTAAGAATGCTCCAAATGGCTCCGTGGTCTTGATGGTCACTTCCTGGCCATCTGCCTCGATACTGTCGATCTTAGCAGCGGTTTTCGCTCTCTCCTGAACCTCCATGGCTCTCTCAAAAGCAGCCTTAACAGCGGCTCCATCAACTGGGGTGCCATCCGAGAACTTCACTCCATCACGGATGTGCATAACCCATGTGGAATCGTCCGTCTGTTTCCAAGTATCCGCTAAGAGTGGCTGAATCTTGTAATCCTTA
This sequence comes from Lachnospiraceae bacterium, assembly GCA_036310685.1. Taxonomy (GTDB): domain Bacteria; phylum Bacillota; class Clostridia; order Lachnospirales; family Lachnospiraceae; genus Anaerobutyricum. The sequence continues at coordinate 12,341 of JAXJRI010000087.1, forward strand.
TCTACCGTTACCAGTGTCTCCGTGATACCTGCACGGCATGTGGTCCAGCCATCATACTCTGTTGCCGGATCCAGACTGGTTCCAAACCAATACAGTGCTGCATTCATGTGCTTTCCGGAAGCTTCCTTGGTGCTTCCTGCATTGGCAGCGGTTGACCCCTTCTCAGCAGGAGCTGAGCCTGAACTTCCACATCCTGCCAGCATTGTGCATCCCATAACAAATGCGGACAATACGGCAGCTACCTTTCTTTTACTAACCATTTCTTCAATTTCCTCCCTTTTTTCTGTGCTCTTTCATAACGTGGATCTAATATATCTCGAAGGCTGTCGCCTAAAAGATTGAAAATGATAACATTGAGTACGATCACCATACCAGGCCAGATAATCAGCCATGGAGCCGACTGGATAAACTTACGACCCTCACTGAGCATAAAGCCCCACTCTGGTGTCGGCGGCTGAGATGATAACCCTAAGAGGGATAAGCCACTTAAGTTCAGCAGATTATTACCGATATCCTGGGTGATATTCACGATCAGGTAGGGAACGATATTGGGCAGGATCACTCGCTTGACAATCTGTATCTGAGAGAGACCTCCCAGCTTAGCCTCCTCCACATATCGATTCTCCTTCACGGATAAGACCAAAGCTCTGGAAACTCGGCAGTATTCCGTCCAGCCTACCAGAGACATGGCAAGAACTGTATGCTTAAGACTCGGTCCGATTACCGTAACCAAGGCGATGACAAAAACGGTCGATGGGATTGCCATGACGATATCCGTGAACCTGGTGATCAGCATATCGACCCAGCCTCCCACAAAACCAGCAATGACTCCCAAGATGATACCAACAACAGCAATGATCGCGATAACCCAGAAAATGATGAGCATGGACGTCCGTCCTCCCCAGATTGCTCTAGAAAGAATACAGCGTCCTAGCTGGTCCGTACCCATGGGGTACTTGGCGCTTCCTGGATTCATAGAGTTCGCATAGTCCGTCGTAATCGGGTCGTGCGGAGCAATCCACGGTGCTAAGATCGGAATCAGGATCAGAATAACCGCAAGAACGAACAGTATCATGAACTGCGGATTATGCAGTGCTTTTCTTACATATTGCTTCATGCCTTCTCCTTCCCGAGTCGAATACGTGGATCAAGGAACTGATACAAGAGATCCACAATCAGGTTAACGCTGACATAGATGAGTGCCATCCAGAGGACATAGCCCTGAATAATTGGAAAATCCTTGACACCGATGGCATCAACGGCCATCTTTCCGATACCCTGCCACTCAAAGATCGTCTCAATGATAGTCGCGCCACCTAAAAGACTTCCGATGGACATGCCGAACATGGTGATGACAGACAATAAGGAATTTGGAAGAATCTGCTTCCAGATAATCCTTCGCTTAGAAAGACCCTTGGCAAGACCACCCGCCAGATAATCCTTATTCATTTCCTCCAGAGCACTTCCACGAAGTCTGCGGATATATAAAGAGATCATCCAGAAGGATAAGGTTACCGTCGGCAGAATCAGATGCTTGAAATCTCCCGATCCCATGATGGGAAGTATATTCATCTTGATGCCGAAAGCATACATTAACAGGGTACCTACCCAGAAGCTAGGCATCGAAACTCCAAAGAAGGAGATAAATCGCAAGAGATAATCAATCCACTTATTTTGATAGACGGCACAGATCATACCGAGCGGAACCGCAATCAGAATCGTGACAATCAGCGTTGCCACCGTCAGGATCATGGTATTCGGAAGTCTCCGGCTAAGCTCTGTAAAAACTCCAGTCTGGTACTTATAGGAAGTACCCAAATCCCCGTGCAGAGTCTTATTCAGCCAGTGACCATACTGAACAATGAATGGATCATTAAGTCCCATCGCTTCCTTTTTTCTCTCGACCATCTCCCGATCCGGTTTGGCTCCCATACTTTCGTAATAAAGCGTCACCGGATCCGAAGGAGACAGATACGTAAGCCCAAAGGTAAAGAGCGATAGGACAAACATAATCGGAATGATAAAAAGAATTCGACCTAAAATATACTTCTTCATCGCAAACCTTCTTACTACAAGTCAAAGCGCTACTGGCACTTCACTTGCATAGCAAATAAAAAACCGTTTCCACTGATAGATTCTGTGGAAACGGTCATGATAAGCGTACGAATGGAGAAAAACAATATTAAAAAAGACCTGCAGAGCAGGCCACGATAATCATAACAGGCGTAAAGATGACAAAAACCAATCCGCCCTGTATCTGCATTATCATCACTCGTGACCACAGACACTCATACGTAAGCTGGTTCCTGACTCATAAGCTTATCACTTAAACACAGTTGCGGGACAGCACAGGACTCTCACCTGTTTCCCAAACGCTAAAAGCGCATACCTACGATGAATCCATACATAGTATAGCATAGATACCTTAGAGAAGCAAAAAATAAATTAGTCCCGATAGGGTAAACCATATCATTTCCTCCAAACAATCAATTATTCTTGGTACTATTTATTGTACAACCATTTGAGAAGGAAATGTGATATCATCAAGGCATAGAACTATTAAGATGTTACCGCTCACGCGAGATATCAACATAATTATTCTATCTATTTCTCACTGGTTCCCATCTCCGCCTACGCTCCGCCACTGTGCTGTTGCTCCTTGCGAAAACTATTCAAGGTAGGGAGCAACAGCACAATACGGCTTAGATGGGAAACCAGCTATCGAAATAGATACATAAGAGATTGAGAGATATCATGCGTGACCAGTAACTTCACGAGGAGGAAAAACAAATGATCAAAATATACGGAATGCCATCCTGTCCGGATTGTGCATTCGTCCATGACCAGATTGTCGGCAGAGAGGATGAATTCGAATACATCGATATCGGAGCTCATGTCAAGAATATGAAGGCTTTTACAAGATTGAGAGATAAAGACCCTGTATTCGATGACTGTAAAGCGAACGGATCCATCGGAATCCCAGCCTTTGTATTCGAGGACGGACATGTATCCATCAAGCCTGAAGACGCTGGATTAAAGTCCAGTGATGGACCAGCAGCATGCTCCATCGAAGATCACAAAGCAGGAAGAAAAGGTTGCTAAACATGTAATAGGCAGGTTCCAAAAAATTATCAATATAATATTTTTAAGGGGGACAGACGCAGAAGCTCTGTCCCCCTTATGGTTGGTATCTCTTTTTCAACTACACTATTTGGTCTTAGTATTGTTTGGATTTAATTGATTCGCACGGTTATCCCTTGTAGCTTTATGCGATGCATTATTAGGATTCATCTGATTGGCATGATGATTCATCTGTCCCTTTGTATGATTACTACTAGAAATATGTCTTCTACTCATCCTCTTCGAACCTCCTTAGGTAATGATTGCCAGACAAGGTTCACAGCTTCTGAGAAAATGGTAAACGACGGATGGTCCTTTGATGATCCATATTCATTCTTTAACTGAAGATACTGGTCTTGCAATTGATTCCAGTATCCCTTCTCACGAATAAGCGTTGCGTGCTCTGGAGCTTTTCTCGAATCTCTAATCTGATTCCATACAAAATCTTCTTTCGATCCTTTCCGTTGTATCAAACGGTGATAGCTATTCTTATCGGAGAGAATAATGCCTATATCAAGTCCAAAATCAATCGTTCCATTCTCCATATGTTGATACGTAATGGCAGAAGTGGAATCTTGTCCATTCGAGAATCCATGTCCCCTCATGACAACATCCAACTCTGATCGAAGACGACGTTTTAATCTTCCTGGATTATCCATATACTCCCCAGGTAGTCTATGGAAAATCAGATTATAATCCAAATCAAATGGTTCATCATCAAGTCTCGTCACAAGCTTATGTTTACCACTACCAACCAAAGCGACTTGACACTTGAGATGATACTTGCTGTCTAAGTTATCCTGGAAAACACGAAAACGATCATTACAGAGAAGTTTGCAGGGCTTCACTACTTTGTCTGTTACATAACTGTACATAGACTCTCCTTTCTCTGTCCCAGGCCTCCCATTAAGCAGTGCACTGCTAAATCGTTACATCATACACTAATTCATGAGGATAATCAAGAGCTTTTTCTATCGAAACATATCCTCCCTCAATTGAAAAATTAAATTCCACTTCCAAGTGGAGTTTAATTTTTCAAACACAGTCCCTTCCCCGGGGTTGAATTTAATCCTGCTGAAAATTTTAGGTTCCTTCTGATCTGATTTTCCTGTACAATAATTCTTTGTGGTCTTTCACTGTCCGGTAGCAAGGAAGAAAGAATTACCACAATGAAAAATAAACATATGGATATCGATACCAGGATCATAATACAAACCAGCCTGGAGCAGAGGCTCTCTTTTAAAGGAATCTCACAGAAGACACGGAAGGATCCCACGACTATTTCTAAAGAGATCAGGAATCATCTAAAGAAGGAAAGGATCGGATCTGTCCTTCTTACGGTCCATTTCCGAGAGATCGGCCTTCAGCTGGCTTTCCTGCGGAAGGCGAATGATTCACAGTCCGTCATCGATGTTTTCGAACGGCTTTACCTGGAACTGCGTCCTGATGTTTTCATGCGTCTCTTCCCTCTTCTGCCCTGTGATAACGGAAGTGAATTCTCCAATCCCAGAGCTCTGGAGTATGACATGCAGGGAAACAGGCGCACTACGGTCTACTATTGTGATCCCAGTGCTCCTTATCAGAAAGGAAGCTGCGAGAACAACCATGAGCTGATCCGCAGGATCATTCCGAAGGGAACTGATATCGGGAAGTACACTCAGGAGGATATCGATCTTATGATGTCACATATCAACTCATACAGCCGCAGTAAACACGGGGACAAGAGTCCTTATGAACTGTTTGCGTTCTTTTATGGAGAAGAGCTGCTTCACCAGTTCAGGCTCAGAAAGATCCCATACGACAAGATCATTCTGAGCCCGAAACTGTTGAATAAATAAACTTATAAGAAAACCAGATTCTACAGTGAAAGCCATCATATCGCAACCTGTGAGGGTTGGAATTTACAATTGCCAAAAATCAAAGGATAAAGACCACCTCTTTTTGTGATGCGCAAAATCACACAATCATCCGTCTTCTAGTGCTAAATATACAAGATTTCAGTGGAAAAGTATATAAAAATCCTAAAAATGGGTAGTGTAAAATAAAGTGTGTAAGTTACCGGTAACAAAACTCCAAACAACTTACGCACTTTATTTTTTCCATAGAGTGCGGTATCTTATCAGAAAGGCTAGGAA
>JAXJRI010000088.1:0-3317 GCA_036310685.1 Lachnospiraceae bacterium
AAGCTATTTTGATAGCTGACCTTCCACCTGAGCCGTATTGTCCTGCTGCTCCTTACCTGGATTCTAATTAAGATAAGGAGCAGCTAGGACAGGGCGTAGCGTAGGCTCAGATGGAAATCAGTGAAAAATAGTTTGACAACCTGTATTAATATAATGCATGAACGGTAACAGAATAGAATACTAGAGCATTCAAAATTTGACTTGCAATTGATATAAAATTAGTATAAGGTATAATCATTGTAATTTGCCTTAAGGAGGTATTGATTTTGGGACTTAGAAAAAAGAAAGAGGAGATAGCGGAAGGGAAGAAAGGCCGCATGGGAAGAAGACATTCTAAGAAGAGAATCGTAGCGCAGGTTCTCGTCAGTGTTTTACTGATCGTGTGCTTTGTCGGTTCGGCTGTATTAGGTGCGGGCGCAGCATTCTACACTTCCTCAACGAAAGCGATAAAGACAGATTCGAAGAATACGTTAAAGAGTGCGAATGTCAATGAATCTAATCTGACCTATGATCAGGATGTAGTTAATCTGCTTCTGATTGGTTGTGATAAACGTAAGACACAGACAGTCAATGGCCTTTCAGATTCTACGATGATCGCAACCATTGATTTGAAAAATGGTAAGCTGAAGCTGACCAGTCTGATGCGAGACATGTATCTGGATATTCCTGGATATGGCCAGCATAAATTTAATGCTGCTTATTCTTATGGCGGTGTTCAGCTTGAGTATGAGACCATTGCTGAGAACTTCGGTATCAAGCTTGATGGTTATGTCGAGGTAGATATGGAAGGATTCCGTAAGGTGATTGATCTTCTAGGCGGAGTACCGATGCAGCTGACAGAAGGCGAGGCTTACTATCTTCAGACAGCTTACCGCCGATCCAAACATGGCGAGAAAGAAGTTGTAGCTGGAGATAATGTACTGACCCCTTATCAGGCACTGGCATACTGTCGTATCCGTCAGGATGTCTCTGGTGAGTACGGACGAACTGACCGACAGAGAAAGGTTATCATCTCCCTCTTTAATCAGATTAAGGGAGAGGACCTGATGACTATCACAAATGTTGCCATGAAAGCACTGAAGTATATCCACACTGACCTTACAGAGAAGCAGATTCGCAGTCTGATGAACTCTGTCATTGCAATGGGAACAACAGATATTCAGCAGCTTCGTATCCCAATCAGTGGATCCTTCGAGGAAGGCCGTCTGAATGGTACTGGTGCATGGGTAATCCAGGTCGATCTTGATAAGAACAAACAGGCATTGAATTACTTCCTGTTCGGTAAGGGTACTGATCCTGGAGTTAAGGATGAGTATGGTGTAGGTAATGATCACTTTATTGAGGGTTACTATCCTGATAACACCGCAGGACTCACGACCTATTAAATATCGATCAATCCGCAGTCGCTTATGACACCCACATCATTAATATCGATTCATCAACAGATTCATAAGTTTAGATCAGACAGGTTCTTGAGTGTGCCTGTCTGTTCTGCTAGTGTAACTATTCAGTAAGATAAACAACAAAAGTTATAAAGTACATTCATGTGTGTGAATGACTTAGAATATAATCAAAGTAAGGAGAGGTTCAACATGAGACAGGTAGTATTATCTTTGTTAGTAGACAATAACCCTGGTGTACTTGCCAGAGTGTCTTCCCTTTTCAGTAGACGAGGGTACAATATTGAAAGTGTCAGTGCAGGTGTGACAAACAATCCGAAGTATACAAGAATCACAGTTGCAGTTAACGGTGATGATGTCATCCTCGAGCAGATTCGTAACCAGATTGCAAAACTTGAGGAAGTTCGTAAGATTATCACTTTGGACAATGATACATCTGTAGCCAGAGAGCTGATGCTCATCAAGGTACTTGCAGACAGAAGAGATAGAAGGGATATCGTTGCAATTACAGGTGAATTCCGTGCTAACATTGTCGATGTTGATCCTAATTCTATGATTATTGAACTGACAGGAACCCAGAATAAGCTGGACGCTTTCCTGAACCTGATGAATGATTTTGAGATTCTTGAGATGGTAAGAACAGGTATTACCGGATTAGAGAGAGGTATGGAAACTCTCTAATTATTCGAACAAAAAGAAGGATATTGCTGTGTATCCTTCAAAATACAAGAATTTTTCTGATTCATACCTTGATTTATGAATCGAATAGGAGTATTATTATACGCAAGTCAGGGCTTCAGGGTACTGAAGTGTGATTTATGTATATTTATATTTTTAGGAGGTATAGTACAATGGCATTTAAAATGTTCTATCAGGAAGACTGTGATTTATCTTTATTAGATGGTAAGAAGATCGCCATTATTGGATATGGTTCACAGGGACATGCACATGCTCTTAACTTAAAAGATTCCGGATGTGATGTTGTTGTAGGTCTGTATGAGGGATCTAAGTCCAAAGCTAAGGCCGAGGCTCAGGGACTTACAGTTCTTCCAGTAGCAGAGGCAACTAAGCAGGCTGATATCATTATGATATTAATCCCAGACGAGTTACAGGCATCCGTTTACAAGACCGAGATTGAGCCAAACTTAGAGCCAGGTAACATGCTTATGTTCGCTCATGGTTTCAATGTTCACTTCAAACTGATCGTTCCACCAGAAGGTGTTGATTTAACAATGATTGCTCCTAAGGCACCAGGACATACAGTACGTTCTGAGTACCAGGCTGGAAAGGGAACACCTTGTCTTATCGCTGTAGAGAAAGATGCTACAGGACATGCTCAGGATCTTGCATTAGCTTATGGTGCTGCATTAGGCGGAGCTAGAGCTGGTCTTCTTGAGACAACATTCCGTACAGAGACAGAGACAGACCTCTTCGGTGAGCAGGCAGTACTTTGTGGTGGTGTTTGTGCACTTATGCAGGCTGGTTTCGAGACTCTTTGCGAGGCTGGATATGATCCACGTAACGCATACTTCGAGTGTATCCATGAGATGAAGCTTATCGTTGACTTAATCTATCAGTCAGGATTCGCTGGAATGAGATACTCTATCTCCAACACAGCTGAGTATGGTGATTACATCACAGGACCTAAGATCGTTACGGCTGAGACAAAGAAGACTATGAAGAAGATTCTTTCCGATATCCAGGACGGAACATTTGCTAAGGACTTCTTACTTGAGATGTCTTCCGCAGGTGGAAGAGTTCACTTCAACGCTCTTAGAAAGCTTGCTAGCGAGCATCCATCAGAGAAGGTTGGAGCTGAGATTCGTAAGCTTTACAGCTGGAGTGCAGAGGATAAGTTAATCAACAACTAATCCTTGTTCTCATAATATGATATTTAACACCCTGTCAGTTTATGGC
>JAXJRI010000089.1:0-2327 GCA_036310685.1 Lachnospiraceae bacterium
CATCTGAGCCTACGCTCCGCCACTGTGCTGTTTGCTTCTTATTAGTAAAAATTTAAGGTGAGAAGCAACAGCACAATACGGCTCAGATGGGAACCAGCTATCGAATAGATATATAAAGTATCGAAAGATATAATGCGTGAATAGTAACTATTGATTGTGTGAAGAGTTATGGAAGAAAATGGCAATGCTTGATAATTGTGGTCAAGTAGGATACAATACTTTTGTTAATGAAGATTATTAATGGATCGTTGAGAGAAAGAATATAGAAGAGGAGGATATTATGAGTAAAGTATATATATTTTTAGCAGATGGTTTTGAAGAAGTTGAGGGCCTGACTCAGGTGGATCTTCTGCGCCGAGCTGGTGCGGATGTTAAGACGGTCTCCATCACAGATTCTAAGAGTGTGACGGGATCTCACAATATCTTAGTGGGAGCAGATATGACAATCTCTGAGCTTAAAGAGGATGCGGATCTTGTCGTTCTGCCTGGTGGCTTGCCAGGGACAAATCATCTGAAAGAGTCAATGGAACTTGCTAAGATTCTGAAGTCTCAGGACCAGGCTGGAAGATTAATCGGTGCGATTTGTGCTGCACCGTCTGTATTAGTTCATCATGGTATGTTAAAGGATAGAAGGGCAACTTCTTATCCTGGCAGCATTGATGAAGATGATTGTAAGGAATATCTGACAGATCCTGTTGTGAGAGATGGCAATGTGATTACCAGTCGTGGTGTGGGAACTGCGATTCCTTTCGCACTTGCACTGATTGAGGCACTTTATGATAAGAAGAAAGCAGATGAGATTGCAGCTTCTATCATATATAATCAGGAGCGTTAGATGGGAACAGAGAATAATACAGAGAAGACAGGATTTTTTGAGCAGTATGCTCTCTGCGTTCAGCCGTTCCAATATCGAAGGCTCCTAAAGGTACGCATGGCGAAGAAAGTATGGTACTTTATCCTGCTTTTTTTGGTACTTGTTTTTGTGGAAGCAGGTATGACTTTTATTGCCTGGGATGCCAGTGTGGGAGGTTTGAAAGGTTTCTTTACCAACCGAATTCCTTCCTTTACCTTGGAGAATGGCACTCTCTCTATGGAGTCCCCGATTGAGATTAATTTAGAGAGTGCAGTGAGAATTAAGGTTGATTCATCCAAAACTTCCTTTAAGAAGGAAGATTTGGATGATGATTATATTATGGAAACTTTAGTTGGAAGCAAGAAGGTACTGTATAAGAACCATGGAAGGATCGTCGAGATGAAAATCTCTGATTTTGGTACAGGTGATATGAATAATCAGACACTTGTCCATGCCATTCCACTGGTTCGCGCATCAATTGCGGGGTACGCAGTAGCCTTAGCTCTTGCGAAGGCAGTGAAATATATCGTACTTGCCTTGTTTTTCGCTCTGCTGTGTCGAAGCACTGTAAAGAATAAGGACGGAGAGATGGTGACATATGGTCAGGCATATACTTGTGCTATGTATGCGCAGACTCTGCCGGCATTGATTGTCAGTGTCAATGTAGCTTTGGGTTATCTGGTTTCAGGTTTTGGCGTATCATTGGCGACGATGTTCCTGATGATGTTCCTGATTGTGAGAGCGGAGGTAGGGCTGCTTACTTTTGAGGAGCGATAGAACAGGTTTGTCACAGCATTTACTTAAGAGAAACAGATAGATTGTTAGGAGGGGTATCATGTCAAAGGTTATTCTGATTACAGGAGGAAGTCGGAGTGGCAAAAGTGTGCTTGCGGAGAAGAAAGCGAAGGAGCTTGGAGGCAGTGACGTCCTTTATATCGCCACAGCAATCCCGACAGATGATGATATGAGGGAGCGTATCCGCAAACATCAGGAACGCCGTGAGGCAACGAATTGGGGCACTTATGAAGGCTATCGCGATTTGGGACAGATTATTGAACATACAGAGAAGGGAACGATTCTCTTAGATTGTATTACAGTCCTCATCACCAATATCCTCTTTGAGGAGGAGAGAGACTTCGATAAACTTGATGGAAGCCAGATTGAAGATATTGAAGCGGATGTCATGCAGGAACTTGGCAATGTGATCAAGGGAGCCCGCGATGGCAATAAGACATTGATTTTAGTGACGAATGAGGTCGGTATGTCTATCGTGCCATCTTATCGTCTCGGACGAATTTTCAGCGATATGGCTGGAAAGGCGAATCAGCTGCTCTCATCACTCAGTGATGAAGTTTATATCTCAATCTGCGGCAACGCACTTCGTTTGAAATAGTATTTGAGTTCCAGACAGCTCAAGAAAGGACGGTTAAGAATTTTGCAGAAAAGGCATAGTAACATTGCCAATATTATAATC
>JAXJRI010000090.1:0-22536 GCA_036310685.1 Lachnospiraceae bacterium
AATATACACAGTGCAGATTAATGTTAGCAAGTTTTGAAGAAACAGTCAAAAGATTTTACACTTTCTTTTTAATACTCATAATACATGGACAACAACCTTTTTAATGAGATTTCCTGCGAAATGTGTTAACATAGGTAGGAAAGAATAAAACTCTTAGACTAATATTGATAGGATATAAAGGATGTTATGAAAGTAGATCAGACAGAGAATAAAGAGAAGAAGAGACAGCGCTTTTCCTGGACGAGTGCAAGGTATACTCAGATTTCTATCTATGTAGTCATCACGGTGATGATTATCTATATTCTTGCCCAGTTTGGTAACCATTTTCATGAGCTTGTTCGATATGCAGGAGGAGGCCTTCGATGGATTGGTGTCGTGCTGAAGCCTTTAGGTTTTGGTTTCATTTTTGCATATCTTCTTTATCCAGCGGTTGGTTTTTTACAGAAGAAGCTGCAGAAGATTCCATATTTTAAGAAGAGAGGGAGCTCTTGCCGTGGAATGGCGGTTGGACTGATTGCAGTGATCGCAGTGTTTTTTATAATCAGTATGTTCTCTATGTTGATATCCTTAGTGACCAAAGAGCTCAGTTTTGCCAATTTCGATGACTTTTTTAAGATGATGAATCGGCTGGGAAAGTCGGTGAATGGATTCTACCAGTCACTGATGAACTGGCTTAAGAGCATGAACATTTCCTCAACGGAAATTGAGAGAACGATCAATAAGGTAGGGAAAAGTGTCGGGGTTTATGTGCAGAACTTTGGAAACAATCTGCAGAATTTCTTAGGTAATGTGACAGGTTTCTTTACAACTTTGATTTTTACGATTATTTTTGCAGTCTATTTTATGCTGGACGGAGAGGGCATGATGCATTATTGGGATCGGGTTTTTGCGGCAATCACCGGGAAGAAGATTTACCGAAGGGCTCATGAGATGCTTCATGACGCAGATATGGTATTCTCCGGATACATCCGAGGACAGATGATTGATGCGGTCTTTATGGGAGTCGTGGTGTCAATCTGCCTGATCCTTCTGAAGATTAAGTTTGCTGGTTTGATTGGAATATTGTCAGGTGTTGGCAACTTGATTCCGTATGTTGGGCCTGTGATTGCCTATGGTTCGACCATTCTGGTCTGCCTGATCACAGGTGATGTCAAGAAGCTAGTACTAGCCCTCGTGCTGCTTTTTATCATTCAGACGATTGATGGCAATGTGGTAAATCCTAAGCTGCTCAGCTCTAACATCGAGATTCATCCCGTTTTAGTGATTGCCTGTCTGATTATCGGAAGTTCTGCTGGAGGCCTTTTTGGAATGATTTTTGCAGTTCCAATCGGTGGATTTATCAAGTTGCAGTTTGACAAGCTGGTGAAGTTCTTAATTAAGAAGCGTAAGTTAGAACCGGAAATAACCCAGGTGACAAAAACGGATCAGACAAGTCAGGAGAATAATAAAGATCAGTAATAATAGATAATAGAAATATGTTGTGAGAGGAGAGAGAAAAGATGAGAAAAATACTCAGTATATTGCTTTCGGCAGCCATGCTTGTGACCCTGATGGGCCTTCCAGTAGCTGCAGAGGGTACCCCGAGTGGAGAAGGGACGGAGACTAGTCAGAACAAGGCGATTATCGGAACAATCGGGCATGTTGGAGATCCGAATGCCGTAGAGCCATCGGAATACAGCATTACCCCAATTCCAACAGGAGACACATGGAAAAGTCCTGTCCGTGTTACAGTGACCGCAAAAACCCAGAGGATTAGCTACAACAGAGATGAACTTGAGGAAGGCACGATAGAGATTGATCATAGTAAAACATTTACACTCTATCGTTCCCAGACCTTACAGATTACCTGCCAGGAGGACGGCCAGACTCGAGAGGATGAATATTATTATAGTATTGATTATGAGAAACCTCTGGCGATTCCGCTTGGAGCTATGCTGGAGGTTGGCAGCGGCAGCAGTTCTTATAATTCAGGCATTGTCAGCATAGATTCCAACGGTTATGCCCATGCTAATGCTGATGGTACAACTGTGCTTTGGATGTATGGCGAAGCAAGAACCGTGACGGTTACGAGGAGCCAGGTGGGATATTCCTTATCACCTACTTATGGTCAGAATCATATCTACATCAATATCAAAGCAGACCCTGGATACAAGGTGTATTATAGCTACGGAGATGGATCTGGAACCATTCAGAATGGACAGTCACTTTCTCTGGATCTTAGATACAGTCAGTATTTAAGAATTAATCCGTATCCTGTCGGAAGTCTGACGGAGGACCAGCAGCCTTATGAGCTCTCAGAATATACCTATCTCTATCAGATTCAGACGGCAATGCAGGCAAAGGGTGTGAACAGATGGTTCTCAAAGCTTAATAAAGTTGCGGACACGCTGGCAAAGAGAAAGTTTAAGTATGATGGGGTCAAAGTTAAGAAATGGAGTAAGGCCAAAAAGGTCAAGAAGAAGTCGAAAAGACGCTGCGATTGTGCCGGATTTGTTTCCTATGCCCTGCAGACAGTAAGTAGTGTGAAGAAGAAGGGTTATAAAGGAACTTTTTATATTAAGAATGGAAAGAAGTTCAAACTCACTGGAGGATCTAAACTGGGTAAGGGAGTGGTCAAGTATAAGATTCACGGAAACCACACCGCAAAAGAGTTAGTTCAGAATGGAACATTTCAGGAAGGCGATATTGGACTCTTCTGTCTGAAAGGTAATGTTGGCCATGTCTCAGTTCTGTATGGAAGAGATCTGAATGGAGGTATTATCTGGTATAATGGCGGCAAGGATGCCACCACCAGACACAACCGAAAGGGAGGAAGATATCTGAAAGGTCACTTCATCGAGCAGGCTTCTTATCTTGATAGGGCCAAGGTTCGTTATATTATTCGAATCAAACAATTCTAAAATATATTAGAAAGGCGGGACAGTGAGATGCAGTACAGCAGCTATGGAACGAGATATACACTGGATGCTGCCAACAGTTATGACAGGAGAACATTTCAGTATCTGGTAGCAGAGGGGATGCAGGCTTCCTGTAGCAAGCATGGGAAGACTTTGTCTTGTGCGATCAAAATTGGTCGGACGAGAATTCCAGCTAGAATCTGCCCGGAATGCAAAGAAGTGTATATCGGTTATCGGGAATTTGAAACCTGGAAGTATCTTTCCATCTTTCGAAGCTTGATCAGTAATCTGAAAGAGACTCTGAAGAAGGGGGACCTGCCTCTGCGATTAGGGGTTATAAAGCCACTCGGAAGTCCAGATTACCAAAGACTAGATAACTGCGAAGTACATTTCCTTGCGAGAAGGATGACGGGGGAGGAAGTTGCCCAAAATCCAGTCTTTGCCAGGCAGTATACAAATCCACTTTATGGAGATGAGATTGTGGTCTATTTCTCCACGGAAGCACCAGTCTGCTACATGACAGTGGACGATTTTGCCTTTGTGGTGGAAGAACTGGTAGAGCATGTCTGTGCAGAGAACCGTGGGCTTGCCTATAAGATTGCTGATCAGCTCTGGTCTACAAGAAGAATCTTAGAGCGAGAACAGTTCATGGGTCGCATTGAGCGTAAATTGTACGAGAAGACAACTGTCTCCCCAAGAATTTCAGAAGTTCAGGGAATTCGGAGGCGGATGCCAATCTGGTGGAAAGATCCGGTGAAACTATATCCACAAAAAGCAAGAGGTATGAGGGAATTCTAAATAAAAAGGGAGAAAAATATGAGTAGAAATTGTATCGTAGGACAGTCAGGCGGACCAACCGCAGCAATCAATGCTTCTTTAGCAGGTGTAATCAGAGGATGTAAAGAAGCAGGGTTTGACCATATTTATGGTATGGTTAATGGAATTCAGGGATTTTTGGATGAGACCTTCTTAGATTTAAAGGAGACTTTTGATTCTGAGGAAAGTATTGATACATTAAAGAAGTCTCCGGCTATGTTCCTGGGAAGCTGTCGATATAAGTTGCCAGAGCCGGTCAAGGGAGATCAGACCTTCGAGTGGTTATTCGCAAAGTTTGAGGAGATGGGAATCACCGATTTCTTCTATATCGGAGGCAATGATTCTATGGATACCGTGGCTAAGCTTTCCCGCTACGCTGAGTTTAACGGTTCTAAGGTTCATTTTATTGGAGTGCCGAAAACGATTGATAACGACTTAATGGGAACAGACCATACCCCTGGATTCGGAAGTGCTGCAAAGTTCGTTGCCACATCCGTTCTTGAAGTGGTTCATGACAGTGCAATCTACAAGACAGACAGTGTCACTATCGTAGAGATTATGGGTAGAAACGCTGGATGGCTTACTGCAGCAAGTGCACTTGCAAGAACTGATTACAGCTCAGCACCAGATCTTATCTATCTGCCAGAGGTTCCATTTGAGAAAGGGCAGTTTTTAAAAGATGTCAAAGAGAAGCTTAAAAAAAAGAGAAATGTTATCGTTGCTGTCTCTGAGGGTGTCCGCAACAGCCAGGGCAAGTTCTTAGATCAGGATGAAGATTCTGCACAGAAGGATGCTTTCGGACATGTCATCCATTCTGGCACAGGTAAGATCCTTGAAAACCTTGTCAGAGATACCATCGGCTGCAAGGTTCGCTCCATAGAGCTGAACGTTTTGCAGAGAGGGGCAATGCATGTTGCCAGCCAGACAGACTTAGAGGAGTCTTATAGTGTTGGAAAAGAAGCAGTCAAGGCTGCCATGGAAGGCAAGAGTAATGTTATGATGATCTTCAAACGAGTATCTGAGAAACCTTATAAGGTGGAAATCAGTGCTTATGATGTACAGAATGTTGCCAATGAAGAGCATAAGGTGCCAGTAGAATGGATAAATGAGGCACATAATGGTATTCTGCCTCCTCTGTATGATTACCTTTATCCACTGATTCAGGGAGAGGTAGATGTCAAGTACAAGAATGGTATTCCAGCGTACGCAAATATTGCTCACCTTTTAAAAGAGAGATAAGAATCAATCTGATTGACAGGAATAATTCAGCCCGAAAGTTGATGAGACTTTCGGGCTGTTTGGCTATCTTATTTAAATTGACTTCCTTTCGGAACCTCTGAAATGTACATATCAAGAATCTTGCCGCAATCTGGGCAGACATTGACGTAAACTGGCGCGTAATTAAGGATTAATCCGCCTGGTTTAATATAACGTAATCCGATATCTTCATCCTGATAAGGACTGCAGAGTTTCACCTTTTCTTCTACGTTTTCACTTCCACAATTAGGACACTTCATTTTGCACTCCCCCTCGTATAATAAACTATACTCACATTCCCACTTGTAAGCAAGCTTACATGGGATGATGAGTTTTGACACTGTAGTCATATTTTAACATGAATAACAGGCTGCTGCATCAAGTACTTGTGTACTTTTTGGGCTTTGTTCATGAGAATTGTTGTCTTATTGTAAGTGGCGCATGCTAGGAATTCCATGGATTAGTAGTCTTTTTGCGTTGCATGTGCAGGGTAAGATTCGATATAATATAATCAGATAAGAGTATCTTCATGGGGGCGTATAGAATATGAATGAAGTAACAAGATGGTTTGATCATAAATTATACCGATGGATGGATGAGAGTGAGTTTACCTCCATGGCGGAAGCCTTGAGGAACCGCTGTACAGAAGAGTATGTTCGTGAACTGCTTGCAGAATATTCTAATCTTTCCAATATTCACATCACGTATTATAAGGCTGGTACTTACGAGGAGAAGGATAAGTGCCGTCTAGATAATGTTCCTGATTTCTATGAGATTCGTATGGATCAGCGTGTTGCCAAAAATCACGTCGGTTCGATGAGAATCTATCTTCCAGTTCAGTGGAATCATCGCTTTCTGGGAATCACAGGAGCGGGAACGAATACGGAAGTGGATTGGTATACATCAGTTCGATATAATGTGCTTTCATGGCCGATGGCAATCAAGAATGGGTTTGCCTGTGTGGCAGCGGATAATGACACGGGGATTCACCTGGATTGTTCTTGGGGATTTGATTCGAACGGAAAGCTGGAGTGGGATCATATTAATGCCTGGGCTTACACTACCGTTCATGAGATGACCCTTGCAGCAAAGAAAGTCGTGGAAGCGGTCTATGGAGAGAAGATTCTTGCCAGCTATATGCATGGAACTTCCGGAGGAGCAAGGCAGGCAGTGACAGAGGCTGTCACTTATGGAAAAGATTATGATGGCGTCTGGGCAGATTCCCCAGCAGTTGACCATGTACGTCTTCCATTTTCCTGTCTTTGGGCGATCGTAGTGGAATCCAATGAGAAGCATATCGTCTCTCTTGCTAAATATAAGAAGGCTTATGAAGTTGCCACTCAGGATCCTGTGCTTCTGAAACTTCCATTCAATCCTCATCAGATACCGTGGATGGATTATATTCGTAAGATTCATGGTATTGAGACCGAGGACGGTCCGATCACAGACCGAGACCTGCAGGTGATGATTAAGACTTGGGATGGACCGATTTCCCGAGCAGGTCATCGGATGGGATATGGATTTGGACCAACGATTCGTCAGTGGCCGTTAGAGACAGGCAATCCTCTTTATGGCTATTTCCAGAGAGATGAGCAGGGAAGGTATAAACCGATGCCGATTGCTCTGCAGGCAATGAGATGGATGACAGAAGATCCGAATTTTGACATCTACAAATGTACTTATGAGCAGTTTGAGTGGATCTATTCTCATAATAGATTTCCGTTTATCAAGTATACTTTTGACAGCTCAAGATTTGGAAGCTTTACAAAGCGTGGAGGCAAGGCGATTATCACGGAGGGAACAGGCGACCCAGTCCTTCCTTGGCCATTGCTGACAGATTATTATTTTGATATCATTAACCACTATCCAAAGGAAAGAACCGCGAATGAATCCATTCGGATGTTTATGATGCCGCGTGCTGGACACTCGATTTTAGACTGGAGCGGACCGGCGGTCACAACAGCGGATGGTATGAAATCTCTGATGAATTGGGTAGAAAAGGGCATCGCCCCAGAGAAACTTCGGGCAGTAAAATATGACTTTGACGCAGACGCTGCTGTGGAGGAGATAGAGATCGAAAGCTACAATCGCTTTAAAGAATATCAGTGGAAGAGAAGTCTTTCGCTATAGAAGATTATGCAGTTTTTAGCCAGACTCGTTTCCACACTGCCAGCACAAAGGAGATAAGATGCTTCGAAACATTGATTTAAATGATATTTCAGATGGAAGATATTATGACCTAAATGACATGGTCAAAGTGGGCTGCCATGATTGTGAAGGATGCAGTGCCTGCTGCCAGAATATGGGAGATTCTATTAAGTTGGATCCCTACGATATCCATCGCTTGAGTCAGGGTTTAGGCCAGACGTTTGAAGAGATGCTAGATCAGTCGATTGAACTTCATATAGTGGATGGGATGATTCTTCCTAATCTTAAGATGTCAGGAGAGCGACCGCAGTGTACTTTTTTAGATGATGCTGGACGCTGTTCGATTCACCCATATCGTCCTGGATTCTGTCGGATATTTCCTTTAGCTAGGGTGTATGAGAATCGGGATTTCAAATACATTCTACAGATTGCAGAATGTCACAAGCAAGATCGATATGATGTCCGTCTGAAACATTGGATTGATACTCCGGAGCCAGGAAAGAATGCTAAGTTTATCAATGACTGGCATTATTTTCTAAAGGATATTGGCAGAAAGCTGACGATTTTAACACCAAAGAGTGCAGCGGAAGTTCGGACTTATGTCTTAAAGCTTTTTTATGCGGCACCGTATCATGATAAGCTAGATTTTTATGGACAGTTTGATGCCAGAATGAGAAAGGCCAGAGAAGCCTTGGCAGCGCTTCTATAATTAACGCATCAATCGATACATAGTCACTGTTTGTAACCACACCATATAATGAGTTTTGACACTTAAAGCGTATATATAGGAAAGAAATCCCAGACTTGGTTCTGGGATTTTTTCAACATAAATGTATTTTTTATAGAAAGGATTTTCATGGAATATCGAACGAAGATCAATGATGATTTAGATCTGACGAAAATTGAGGAAAGTGGACAGTGCTTTCGCTGGAAAAAACTAGACGAAGAATATTATGGGATTGTCAGCGGAGACAGCTATCTGGAAATTCGTCATCTGGAAGGCAATGAATTTCTGATACATCAGAATGGTGCAATTTCAGATAAGGGCCTTTTCAGAAAATTTTGGCGCCATTATTTTGATCTTGGAACTTCTTATCGGAGAATTCGTCTCGATCGAATACCGGAAGAAGACCGATATTTAAGGGCAGCAGCCAAAGCTGGCAGAGGAATTCGAATATTAAGACAGGATCCCTGGGAGATGGTTATCACATTTCTTTTGTCTCAGAGAAAGAATATTCCTGCTATCAAAAAATCAGTCGCTACTTTATGCCGATTGGCGGGAGATGTAATTGCAGAGGACAGTCTGGGAGAAGCCGTTTTTGCATTTCCTCTTCCAGAGCAGATTCTTGCTATGAGTGACCAGGAGTTTAAAGCATGCGGATTTGGATATCGAGAGAAATATATCCGAAGTGTCAGCGAAATATTCGCAGGGAAGCATGTTTTTTGTCAGAGACCAAAAGGCATGCGTCATGCCAAAGACCGTCTCTTTTTGGAAGAACTGACAGACGAGAAATTGCTGTCCCTTTATGGAGTGGGGAAAAAGGTGGCAGAATGTATTATGCTGTTTGGGTTTCATCGCACCGACCGCTTCCCGAAGGACGTCTGGATTAATCGGGTTCTCGAAAATCATTATCCGGATGGATTCCCCTATGAGATTTATCGACCGTATAACGGCTTGATGCAGCAGTATCTCTTTTACTATCAGATTCATCGTAAAACAGAATAGTAAGACTCTAAATCTTTCATAAAACTTAAGAATCTTTCTGAAACATTAAATTAGCACTCGAGTATTGACATGGCTAATAATTAGTGTTATATTACATATAGAACAAAGGAGAAGAGATAAGGATCAGGTAAAGGAGAAGAAGAAAGATCCTTAAGCTCGAACGAAGTTCTAACTAATAAGTAATGTTTAATATCAAGGAGGAATAGATTATGTTTATGCCTAGTATTTTTGGAGATAACTTATTTGATGATGACTGGATGGACTTTTCCTTCCCACGTTTTGATAAGATGTTTGAGAGTGCACCAGCAGTTCATGGCATGAAGACAGATGTCAAGGAGAACGAGAAAGACTATGAAGTTGCGATTGAACTCCCTGGATTTGATAAGAATAACATTCATGCAGAATTAAAGGATGGATACCTGACAGTGACAGCATCTAGAGATTCTAATAATGATGAGAAAGATGACAAGGGTAACTACATTAGAAGAGAGCGCTACACTGGAAAGATGAGCAGAAGTTTCTATGTAGGTGATGAAGTCACAGATGAGGACATCAAAGCTAGATATGCTGATGGTATTCTCACACTGATTGTTCCAAAGAAAGAAGCTCCTGCAGTTGAGACAGGTAAGACCATTGCCATCGAAGGATAAGCAAAGTTGTCCACCACATTTTGATATGTTTTCATTGCAAAAGACTCCTTAATAAATGAATTGAGCGAAAAATCCATCCGGGGTTCGGCCCCGGATGGATTTTTGCTATTATATATACTGTTATATATACGTTATCTAGATTCGTGACTCATCTGATGGATGTATTTCTCGTTGAAATACATATGCTCTGCCATCCTTTTTGCTGCAAGCTTAGAGTCGTGAAGTTCAATGGCTTCAATAATAGCACGGTGATACTGAGCTAATGCGGCAGCATCTTTAGGTTCTTTTAGAATCTCAGAGCGTAGACCGTAAATGATATCATTCATCAGTGCGCCGACAGAAGCGAGACTATCGCGAACAAGACAGTTGCCAGAACATTCAGCAATTTTTGTGTGAAGATCCTGATCATAACGAGCTGCCTTATAAAAGTTCTGGTTGATATCAGTCTCAATGCGGATCTTTTCCAGAAGATCATACATAACCTTAATGTCTTCATCGGTTGCTTTTTTTGCAGCCAACTCCGCAGAAGTAATCTCCAGTGATTTGCGGTACTCATGAATATCTTCAGCACTGCCCTGGTTCAGCCAAAAGCTCACCGTCATCGTCTGAAGCATAGACATCTGTTGGGAAGTAACAATATAAGTACCTCCTCCTTGTCGGCTGGTAAGAAGCCCGATAATCTCAAGACTTCGAATCGCCTCTCTTAACGTGGAACGTGATACCCCAAGCTGCTCAGCCCATTGACGCTCGGAAGGAAGTCTGTCACCGCCATGAAGCTCTCCCGTCTTAAATTTGTTTAAAATATCATCTAAAATTGTTTTGTAAACAGTCCTTGCAGAACTTTTGGCATTCAGATTGTTATCAATATTGGATGATAGTTCAGGAGCCATGTCGCACATCCTTTCTTTGATAAATACTTAAGTGAACATGAAACAAAAATGGAATAAATAAAAAAACGGGTACATAATGCAGATAGGACTTGTCAATGTTTTGTCAAAGTGATAAAATATAAATAAATTGAGTATAAAACAGACATAGCATTGATTTTGTCTTTATTGTAACACAAACTTCACTTTGTTTCGAATAAAAAACAGGGACATATTTGGTAAATTTTTGTCATGTTTTTACGAATTGGAAAGTGGAGAGATAAATTACTAGCATACTATATATATTATAAACATATAATATATGAAAGCTAGAACTGTTAATGTATAAATTCTAATGTAGAAATTGTGCGAAATAGACAACAGTCAGACGATATCGTATAAATTCGATGAAAATCGCCTAGGTTTCCACATACAAACTGGGTAAATGCATAAAAAAGGAGCACAGCATTTGTGCAAATATGCACAAAAACTATGTTGTTTTATAAATGGCAAATGTTTATTTTTACTTGACAAATTGGTCAGACCAATATAATATTAGGTCAAAAGGTACTTAATGTTTTAAAAAAGGTCGTGACGTAAATATGTCAAAGTAACGGAGTTCATGGCCTAAGGAGGTTTCGTATGGGTAAGTATACTTATAACAAAGTGACACCTGAGATTATTGAGCAGTTAAAAGTAGCTGCTAACGGACATGTTCTCGTTGGTGATGAGATCAATGAAGATTTCTACCATGACGAGATGAGAATCTACGGTACAGGTATTCCTGAAGTTGTAGTAGAGGCTACTTCAACTGAGGAAGTTGCAGCTGTAATGAAGATTTGTAACGACAACAAGATTGCTGTTACACCATCTGGAGCACGTACAGACTTAGTTGGTGGACCAGTTGCTAAGTACGGCGGAGTTATTCTTTCTACATTAAAGATGAACAAGATCCTCGGATATGATGAGGAGAACCTTGTAGTTAAGATTCAGCCTGGTGTACTGTTAAATGATCTTGCTCAGGACGCATTATCCCGTGGATTAATGTACCCACCAGATCCAGGTGAAAAATTCGCTACAGTTGGTGGTAACGTTTCTACTAACGCCGGTGGTATGAGAGCTGTTAAATATGGATGTACAAGAGATTATGTACGTGCTATGACAGTTGTTCTTCCTACAGGTGAAGTTGTTAAGGAAGGTGCTAACGTAGCTAAGACAAGTTCAGGATACAGCCTGATGAACTTAATCATTGGTTCCGAGGGTACTCTTGGTATCGTAACTGAGCTTACATTAAAAGTTATCGTAGCTCCTAAGGTAACAATGTCTATGATCATTCCTTTCGAGACTCTGGAAGGTGCTATCGGTGCAGTTCCAAAACTGTTCCAGGCTAACTTAAATCCACAGGCTCTTGAGTTCATGGAGAAAGACGTAGTTATCGACACAGAGAAACTTCTCAGCAAGGAAGTTTATCCTAAGACTCTGAATGGTGTTGATATCAACGCTTATGTATTAGCTACATTTGATGGATCCGATGAGGATGACATCATGGATACGATTGAGCAGGCATCTGAGGTAGTTCTTGAGGCAGGTGCTGTTGATGTACTTGTTGCTGATACTCCTCAGCAGTTAAAGGATGCATGGGCAGTAAGAAGTGCTCTTCTTGAGTCCATCGAGGGTAACACTAAGTTACTTGATGAGTGTGACGTTGTAGTTCCTGTAACTAAGATTCCTGATTTCTTAACATATGCTAAGTCTCTTCAGGAAGGACACAGCTACACTATCAAAGATTTCGGTCATGCTGGTGATGGTAACCTTCATGTATATCTCTGCAGCAACGGAGATGACAAGGAAGCATTCATGGCAGAGTCTGAAGAGTTCATGAAGAAAGTTTACGCTAAGGCAGTTGAGCTTGGCGGACTGATTTCTGGTGAGCACGGTATCGGTGCTGGTAAGATGTCATTCTTAGCAGACTTCGTAGGACCAGTTAACATGAGATTAATGCGCGGAATCAAGAACGTATTCGATCCTAACATGATCCTGAATCCTGGTAAGGTTTGCTTCGACCCAGAAGTTGACGAGTAATTAATTTAAGTCAATATTTTATGCGGTGTGGCTAATGCCACACCGCGTTAACAAGATTAAAAAGTTTATAAAGATTATTATTCATGTGTTAGTCGATGCTACGATTCCTGTTGTTCATGTGTTAGGGGTCATAGCAATAGACTACGTTAAAAAGTTAACTAAGTAATTTAAAATTAGTCGCTTATTAAAGTTCATATTTTAAGTTTGATGGCAATTTTTCGTTACGGATATTTTGTAAATTGCCATTAATAACAAAGTGTTTTAAATAGTATCTTTAACACATTTCATTATTTTTACACATTGTTATTGTATAATATAGTATGTAACTAGAACAAATACACAATAGTATTTATTTAAGGAGAAAAAATTATGTCTTATATTATTTCTGATGTTGCACAGGACCTGTTAAACGACCTTGATAAATTCTGTGACGAGCAGGTTAAGGAGCAGTGCAAAGAGTACGACAAAACTGGTGAGTGGCCAAAAGAGATCTATGATAAAGCCATCGAGCAGGGATACACAGTACTTGAGGTTCCAGAAGAGTACGGCGGACCTGGACTTAGCCGTGTAGATGTTGCAGCTCTTATGGAGCGTATGGCTATCGCTGATGCTGGTTTTGCTACAACAATCTCCGCTTCCGGTCTTGGTACAAAGCCTGTATTAATCGCTGGTAACGATGCTCAGAAGAAACATGTTTGTGATATCCTTCTTAACGGTGGATTCGGTGCATTCGGTCTTACAGAGCCTGGTGCTGGTTCCGATCCAGGAGCTGGACAGACAACAGCTGTAAAAGATGGTGACGAGTACGTTCTTAATGGTAGAAAGTGCTTCATTACAAACGGTGGAATCGCTGATTTCTACTGCATCACAGCTTTAACAGATAAGTCTAAAGGTGCTAAGGGAATGTCCATCTTCTTAGTAGACAAGGGAACTCCAGGTCTTTCTTCAGGACATGAGGAAGATAAGATGGGTATCCGTTGCTCTAACACAACAGACGTTGTACTTGAGGACGTTCGTGTTCCAGCTGAGAACTTACTTGGCGGCGAGGGACAGGGATTCAAGATCGCTATGATGACACTGGATCAGGCTCGTGCTTGGATGGGTGTTGTTTCTACAGGTCTTGCTCAGAGAGCTATGGATGAGGCTATCGCTTATACTAAAGAGCGTGTACAGTTTGGACGTCCAGTACTTAAGAATCAGGCTATGCAGTTCAAGGTAGCTGATATGGCTATTAAGATTGAGACATCTCGTCAGATGAATGCTTATGCTCTTACATTAATGGATCAGGGCAAGCGATTCACAAGAGAAGCTGCTATCGCTAAATGCTATGCTTCTGATGTTGCTATGTGGTGTACAACTGAGGCTGTTCAGATGTTCGGTGGATATGGATACAGCCGTGAGTACCCAGTAGAGAAACTTATGCGTGATGCTAAGATCTTCCAGATCTTCGAGGGAACTAACGAGATCCAGAGAATTGTAACAGCTAATAACACAATCGGTAGATTCTAATTAGTCTGACCAGGAGGATATCATGAATATTTTAGTTTGTATTAAGCAGGTTCCAGATGACTCTGTGGAAGTATCCATGGGCGCAGATGGAAAGCCAGCAGTTGAGGGACTTACTCCTGTTGTCAACGCATTCGATACATATGCATTAGAGATGGCAACAAGATATAAAGAAGCATTAGCTGACGATACTCAGATTACAGTAATCTGTGTTGGACCAGAGTCTGCAAAGAACTCTCTTAAGAACTGCTTAGCAGTTGGTGCTGATGCTGCTTACCTTATCTCTGACGTCCCAACAGATTCTCTTGGTATCGCTGAGGTATTAAAGGGTGCTGTTGCTAAATTAGAAGAGGAGAAAGGTAAATTTGACCTTATCTTCACAGGTAAAGAGGCTACAGATATCGCTTTTGGTGCTACAGGTATCATGCTTGCTAGCAAGCTTGGATATCCAGTAGTTACAGATGCTATCGATCTTGAGGCAGCTGAGGGTGCTGTTCAGGTTAAGCATGAGACAGATGAGGGATATCGTCTGATCGAGGCTCCACTTCCAGCAGTTATCACGGTTTCTAAACCAGCTTATGATCCTCGTTACCCAACCATCAAGAATAAGATGGCAGCTCGTCGTAAGAAGATCGACGACCTCGATGGTGCAAGCCTTGCCGATGCAACAGCTCCTAAGACTGTTGTTGTCGCTGAGATCGAGCCACCTAAGAGAGCAGCTGGAGTTAAGATTCAGGAAGAGTCTGAAGAAGAATCCACAGCTAAGGCTATCCAGATGATGGTAGATGCGAAAGTACTGTAGGGAGGACACCATGAATAAAGAAGAAACGAAAAATGTATTAGTATATGTTGAAGTTGCTGATGGTGCTCCAGTTAAGGTTGGCTTAGAGGCCCTTACTCCTGCACGTCAGATCGCAGATGCTAAAGGTGAGGAAGTTGTTGCCGTAGTTCTCGGTAAGGATTTAGATGCAGCAGCAGATGCAGTAGCAGCTGCTGGAGCTAATAGAGTTGTCAAAGTAGATTCTGATGAGCTTGCAGGTTACAATCTTGAGGCTTATGCAGACGTACTTGGTCAGGTAATTGAGGCTGAGAAGCCAGCTTATGTATTACTTGGTGGTACAGCAGATGGTAAAGATATTGCAGCACTTGTTGCAGCAAGATTCAACACTGGTGTAGCAACAGACGTTGCTGGTATCAAGGTTGAAGATGATGTTGTTTATACAATGTCTGAGTACAGTGGAGCAATCAATGCTGAGGTAGCCATCAAAGATGCTGCTCCTCAGGTTGCTACAATTCGTTCTGGAGCATTCAGCAAGTTAGAGGACCCTGCAAAGGGAACTGTTGCAGCTTCTGACGTTAAGGTTGCTGATGGTGCTGTTAAGGCAAAAGTTCTTGACACAGTAACAGAGATTACTGAGTCTGTTAACCTTGAAGACGCTGAGGTTATTGTAGCCGGCGGACGTGGAATGGGTACAAAAGAAGACTTCGCTCTCGTTGAGGAACTTGCAAAAGTTCTTGGCGGTGAGGTTGGAGCTTCCAGACCTGCTATCGAGGATGGCTGGGTTGCAAAGAACCATCAGGTTGGACAGTCTGGTAAGATTGTTGCTCCTAAGCTTTACATTGCAGCTGGTATTTCCGGTGCTACACAGCATATTTCTGGTATCACAGGATCCGATTACATCGTAGCTATCAACAAGGATGAGGATGCTCCTATCTTCTCCGTAGCTGATGTCGGAATCGTTGGAGATGCTAAGAAAGTTCTCCCAATCATGATTGAGGAGATGAAGAAGATCAAAGAGAGCTAATTTAGCTACTTTGAGATAAAGATAGTAGTATTGTAGATTAGAGGGAGAGGTCCCTGTCAATTTTCTCTCCCTCTGATATCTGTAATATTTCTATATAATTTAATGGTTCATGTATTACATGAGATTCATTAAATCCATTTATTCCATTATTGATGTTTTAATTTAACATTATTCATCGACGCAAGAACCCCTCCTGGATTCCCAGGAGGGGTTCTTAGGTTGAGAAAGAACTATGTAGTTTTACCAGAAATAATATTGATCTTTAGTATGTTTCTCCATTAGATCTCCCTCAGCCTTGCCGTTTGTCGTATCTGATGTTGGTCCTGCGTTGGACCAGCTGACCTGATTTTGAACGGCTGCGCTTTCCGCTTTTGCTACAGGCTTAGGACCTGTTTCTACCCAGCGGGAAGGAATAGCATTGGAAAATCCCTGCGGATATTTCTCTAAGTCCTTGAGGAACTGCTGAGTCTCCTGACTCGGCTTTTCTCCTTTCTGGGCGTTCTTATATTTCTCAATATAAGCTTTAGAAATATCACTGACTTGCTCCCCATTGTCGAACTTGAGCAACTTAAGAGCCAGCTCAAGATCATCATGGGCGGATATGTTCTTAGGTAATGTCATCGTACCACCCTCCTTGTAAAAGAAATTCCAATATTATTATTTTAGTTCTTGAAAAAACATAAGTAAAGATTTTATTTTGCAAATAAGCCGTAATCTGTTATTATATAAGATGAAGAAATAGGGTCTTACATTTCGGGCAAATACATGGTAGAATATATGCCACGAATTAAGAGGTTTTCAAGGAGACAGTATGAATAAAAAGGAAGATATGAAGGAAGAATTTCAGAAGATTCTTATAACATTAAGTACAAAGGCAGGAAAGAATAAGAATGTGATTGATTATTTAGATATTCAGAATGCATTCAAGAGCCTGGATCTTAATGATGAAGATTTTGAAGGAATTCTTAACTATTTCGAGCAGAAGGGTATCGATGTGACATATCCTGAAGATGACTCAGATGATTCCGATGATTATGATGATTCTGCATCCAACGATGGTAATGATGATTCCGATGATGATGTGACAAACATGAAAGATGAAGATATCTTAAAGGGAGTCAGTCTTGAGGATCCTGTCAGAATTTATCTGAAAGAGATTGGTAGTATTCCACTGCTCACACAGGAACAGGAAGTTGAGCTTGGAAAGCGTATTGAGCAGGGTGATGATACAGCCAAGCAGATTATGATTGAATCTAACTTGAGATTAGTTGTTTCTATTGCAAAAAAGTATGTCGGCCGTGGTATGACATTCCTTGATCTTATTCAGGAAGGTAACATGGGATTGATGAAGGCAGTAGATAAGTTTGACTATACTCTCGGTAACAAGTTCAGTACTTATGCGACTTGGTGGATTCGTCAGGCGATCACACGAGGCATTGCTGATACAGCAAAGACGATTCGAGTTCCTGTTCATATGGTTGAGACAATCAATAAGACATTAAGAACTTCTAGACAGTTACTTCAGGAACTTGGAAGAGAACCTACGAACGAGGAGATTGCAGAGAGGATGAATCTTCCAGTTGCTAAGGTCAATGATATTATGCAGTCTTCCAGGGATCCAGTATCCTTAGATACACCAGTCGGTGATGAGGAAGACAGTCAGTTAGGTGACTTTGTTCAGGATGATAAGCTGCAGTCACCAGAGGATTCTGCAACCCGTACTATGATGAAGGCAGCACTTGAGGAAGCTATGGATAAGCTTACAAAGCGAGAGAAGCTTGTGCTGACCCTTCGCTTTGGTTTAGATGATGATGGAGTTGGCAGAACCCTTGAGGAAGTCGGAAAACAGCTTGGTGTTACCAGAGAGCGTATCCGTCAGATTGAGGCTAAGGCACTCAGAAAGCTTAGAAATCCGAAGACAGGAAGAGCATTGAGAGATTTCCTGTAAGGTTTGTATAGCAGTGGTCCAAAGATTGGGGTATGGACCGCCGTGAAATCGTAAAATACTAATCATGACAATAGGAGAAGGAATGATACTGAGAACAGCTTAACAGTTTTATCTATTAGTTAGGAGACTACAAAGTATTATGACAGCTCAAAAGAAGACAACAGAGAAAGATACAGTAACAATCACGATTTTTACAGATCCAATCTTAGCATTATCTTATGAGAGTGAGCCGATCTTCCGTAAGCTTGAGACTCATTTTAAAGACAAGCTTAAAATACAATATGCGATGGGTATGGAGATTGATAATATTCGGAAATATATTAATCATACGGAATCGAGTGTCAACGATGAACATGCAGTGGAGAGGGCAAATAAAGCCATTGCTGAGAAGCTGGCAGAAGAAGAGAAGATAAGTAACCTCCCAATCGATGTGGGAGACTTCCATCTTTTTACTACAAAGGAGGGGGAAGATTCTACTTATCGACTGAATCTTGCGGTAAAGGCAGCACAGATAGCAGATTCTTTCAAAGTGGGAAGATATCTCTATAATCTGAGGTTGGCTATCTTGTTAGAGAATCGCCCGGTTATGAAAGTAGAGGAGCTCACCAATATTGCTTTACGGTCTGGAATTAATGTACAGAAGTTTCTGGAGGCATATAACGAGGGAAAGGCTGAGATGGCATTAGAGAAAGATCTTGCTATGGCAGATCAGCTTGGAGTCAACACTCTTCCTACATATATCATAGAGTATCAGGGCAGGGCCATCAGATTGCAGACATATCGCTATAATGAATTTGTCTTAGCAATTGACCAGCTGACGGATGGTGTGGTTATGCCACAGGATATCGTAGTGGATGCTGATGAGGTAAGGACCATATTAGCAGAGCATCCTGTCATCTCTTCTGTTGAATTAAGAAGAGCTTTGGATTTCACGACAGATGAGCAGGTAGAAGAGTTAATCGAGCCGCTCATCAAGGCAGGAGATGCCAAGATAAAAGAAGTATCTCATGGTTGGTTTTTAGTCAGTACTGCGGCAGAGAAGCCGGTGATTGAGCCAATCGTGGAAGAAGAAGAGGAAGAGTAGAATCGCATTCTATATATTGATAAGACAAGAAAATGGGAAGTCCTTTCATTGGGGCCTCCCATTTCTTATTCAGAGAGGATCATTCCCTTGATTCGGAGGGTAGCTTTCGGATTAATGCAATGATTGATGTAGACAGGACCTCTCTGTAAGCCACATCATTATTATGTTATTCTGATGTTAAATGAAAATTTGAAATTATTTACTAAAGTTTAAGTTAAGGTATGCATAATCGTTGGCAAAGACTATGATTTGTCGTATAATCAACTGGAAGGAAAATGAAAGGAAGGGGAATTAATTGTGGATAAGATTAGAAAGCTGATTGCCGAAATTGGAGAAGTGATGGAACTGATCTTAGCAGGTATGGTTCTGATCGCTGTAGTTTTTGCGGTCATAGGATATATTCCGCATCTGGAAGAGCTTTGGCATCACAGGGCGATGGTGGAGGACCTCTCGCACACTCTGGAAGCCATTCTTACTATTGTCATTGGTACTGAGTTTATCAAGATGCTGTGCAAGCCGAATTCAGAGAACGTGACAGAGGTGCTGATCTTCCTGATTGCAAGACACATGGTATTATCTCATATCTCTGCGGTGGATAGTCTGCTGTCGGTCATTGGTATCACCATCCTGTATGTGTTAAGACATTTTCTTGTACATGAAGATCATGAGATGACATTCTTAGATGAGATGAGGAAGAAGTTTTTCAAAAAATCAGCAGATGCCGCAGAGAAATGTGACTCTGATCCGACGGTTTGTGATGGCAAGAAACAATTGATAGAGAGTGAGTGTGTAGGTAATGGTAAAGATTGATCTGATAACCGGTTTTCTAGGGTCAGGTAAGACAACTTTTATCAAGAATTATGCCAGATATTTGATGGACCATGAAGGGAAGATTGCAATCCTGGAAAATGATTACGGTGCGATTAATGTGGATATGCTGATGCTTCAGGAGCTGCAGTGTGATAAATGTGACCTTTATATGGTTATCGGAGGAAAGAATGACTTAGACTGCCACAGGAGGCGTCTACATGCGAAGCTGGTTACACTGGCTATGTTAGGCTACCATCGGGTTATTATGGAACCGTCTGGAATTTTTGATGTGGATGAGCTTTTGGATATGCTTCATGAAGAACCGTTGGAAAGATGGTATGAGCTTGGAAGTGTCATCTCCATCGTTGATGCAGGTCTGGAGAGGGAGATGAGTCAGAATTCAGATTATCTTCTGATGAATCAGGTAGCAGATGCAGGGAAAATCGTTTTCTCGAAAAGCCAGGAAGTGACAGAGCAGGAGATTGCTGAGACCAAAAATCATCTAAAGAGAGCGATGGAAATATTCCGCTGTGACCGAAAGCTGTCGGTGAGGGACTTTATTATTAAGGACTGGAGAGATCTTACGGACAAGGATTATCGGGAGATTATGGAGGCTGGTTATCGACTCTGTGCACATGTCAAACTTCCAGTAACGACAGAGAACCAGTATGATTCTCTCTTCTACATGAACGTTGTCATTAAGCCGGAGGAGATCCGATCTACGGTGGAGCGACTGATAAAGGATGAGACGATCGGACATATCTTCCGCGTGAAGGGCATTTTCAAGGATGGCGAGGAATGGATCGAGGTTAATGCAACTAGAGACCAGACTACGATCAAAAAAGTTCCGGAAGGTCAAGAGGTTATTATTGTGATTGGGGAAAATCTGAATCAGGATGGAATTGCCCAATATTGGGATTTTCAGTATGGTTCAGGCAGAGAAAGAATAGATATGTAAGGTAATAGGGAGCAGTAGTCATGAGTTATGATTTGCAGAAATTTAAGGATGCGCAGAAGAAGGATTATGAGACTGCGCTGATGGAAGTACGATGCGGAAGGAAGAGAAGTCATTGGATCTGGTATATCTTCCCTCAGATTGAAGGATTAGGTATGAGTGCGATTTCTCAATATTATGCCATCGCTGATTTGGAGGAGGCAAGAGCTTATCTGAGAGATTCATACCTTAAGGGACATCTGATTCAGATCTCAGAGGCATTGTTGGATCTTTCCACTTCTAATCCAACGGAAGTCTTTGGTAAACCGGACGATATGAAGGTAAGGTCCTGTATGACTCTTTTCCATATCGCAGATCCGAATATTAAGGTTTTTGAGGAGGTGCTGGTTAAGTTTTACGAGGGTAAGATGGATCAGAGAACATTAGATATCCTGGAGGTATAAGAGACTTTCATAATCTTATAAGACGACAGGACCTAGGGAGTCGAAAAGCGACGGGACAATCCGTAGTCACTTTTGGCACCCACGGCACAGGATAAGTTACATATTGAATAGAACAAAAAAAGAGAGGGCACTTATCAGAATCCCAAATTTCTGACAAGCGTCCTCTCTTTCTTCTCAGGTATACCTGAGCTACCGACCAAATTAGAAAGTTACCGTCATCTGATAGTGCTCTGGCCAAAGAGTGTCACGATGCGCTGCCTTCCAAGTTTCGAACAATAAAAAAGTCCCTTCCGAAATCTTCTAATTTCAGAAAGGACGAATCATAATCCGCGTTACCACCTTACTTCCATATCTCATTCCCAAGGGCCAATCACTTGAGACGATAGATATGACTCTCCACATACTAACCATATGCTGCCCATATAACGGTGGGAACCGGCGAAGCCTACTTTACTTTTCGGCCCGCTTCTCAGAGAGGATAATCTTAAACTTATCACATATCTGCTCTCAGCATCTGCAGACTCTCTGTCATGTAATATCACAGTTAAGATCGTGTTCTCGTCAACGAATAGTGATATTTATTTGTTCAAGCTCCATTATAGACTTTCCAGAGAAAATGTCAATAGATGTTCTGGAAGGTATGGAAAAATTCCTCTGCATTGCTGGAAATATCTACGTCTATTCTCTTTACCAGATTAACTGTGGATTCCAGTGCCTTCTCATCTAAAGTCCGATAGCGTATATTAGGAACTAGATGGAGAATTGAGGTTGGAATCATAGCGACTCCAAGCCCGGCTGCAGCCCACTGAAGGCTGGTACGGGCATCATCGTTAACGCAGTAGATGTTAGGAGTGATCTTCTGACGGTCAAATTCATCACGGATGATCTGTTCCCAACGGCGGTAGATGATGAGAGGCAGGCTGCCAAGATCACTCAGCTTAAGCTCTTTCTTTTCTGGATATCTGTCTAGGTATGTGTCGATACCAGCTGCAACTACTGTGTCCTTACGAATTTCCACAACATCAAGATCGTGAGCTAGATAAGGAGATCGAATTAGGGCTAGTTCAATCTTATGCTTCTCTAAGGCATCTAGAAGGCTATAAGTGTTTCCGTCATAGATTCGGAAAGTGACATCGGGATAGTGTTCCCGGTATCTCCTGATACCGTTAAAAAGTTCGGTGCAGTCGCCGGAAGAGACGATACCCATTCGGATACTGCCCTGTTTTCCGGCAGCGAGTAGGCTGAGATCGTCTGAGGCAGAATCTGTAAGCTCCAAAATCTTCTGAGCGTAATCATAGAGGAGCTTGCCTGCTTCCGTCAGTCGGATTTGTCTGGCGCCTCTGACAAAAAGTACTACCTGGTATTCTTTCTCTAGATTTTTAATCTGCATAGAGAGGGGAGGCTGAGAAATATGAAGCTTTCTGGCAGCGGCAGAAATGGTACCCTCCTCCACAACGGTGGAAAAATATTTTAACTGTGTCAAATCCATAAAGGTTCCCTTCCTATTTTCTATATATAAAACATATATACATATATATAAAAT
>JAXJRI010000091.1:0-7040 GCA_036310685.1 Lachnospiraceae bacterium
AGGTAGTTCAAACTATTTTTCACTGACTTCCATCTGAGCCTACGCTCCGCCCTGTCCTAGCTGCTCCTTATCTTATTTAGAATCTAGGTAAGGAGCAGCAGGACAATACGGCACAGGTGGAAGGTCAGCTATCAAAATAGCTTATTTTACACTGAGAGATATCATGCAGAAACAGTAACAATAATAGATAGCTAACTGACTAATATATTTTTTGAGGATTGATAATTTTATATATAATTTGTATAATATTAGTATTAATAAACAAAGATATATCAGCTATATATAACAATATAGAATTCTAAAATCTTAGATTCGTATGAAAATTGTAAGGAATTATTGCCAAGTAGAGGTTGGCCGATATACTGGTATAATGTATAATTAGAAACAGTTAAAATCTTGCAACAATAAATGATAAGGAGGGCGGTTTATTATGGCAAAAGTTGGTTTTATTGGACTTGGAATCATGGGCAGACCAATGTCAAAGAATCTGCTGAGGGCAGGGGTTGAGGTTGTTGTCAATGACCTGAATGAGGAAGCAGTGAAAGATGTCGTAGCAAGTGGTGCCAAGGAAGGAACGTATGAAGAGATTGGTAATACCTGCGATGTTATAATTATCATGGTTCCTAGCGGTGCCATCAGCAAAACAATTCTTTTCGGAGAGAACGGATTGGCTAAGACCCTGAAAAAGGGTGCATTAGTCTGTGATATGAGTAGTGTGACCCCTGTAGAGTCTAAGGAATGTGCAGAAGGTCTTAAGAAGATTGGCGTTGACTTCCTGGATGCTCCTGTTTCTGGAGGAGAGCCTGGTGCAGTCAATGGAACTCTTGCCATCATGGTTGGTGGAGAAGAGGATGTCTTCAATCGTATGAAACCATACTTTGATATTCTTGGTTCTTCCGCATTACTGGTTGGACCTACTGGAAGCGGCAGTGTTACAAAGCTTGCAAACCAGATGATCGTTAACAACACAATCGCTGTAGTCAGTGAGGCATTTGTTCTTGCAGTCAAGGCAGGAGCTGACCCAGTTAAAGTTTATAATGCGATTCGCGGTGGTTTAGCAGGCAGTGCCGTTCTGGATGCCAAGATTCCAATGATCGTTGAGCGTAACTTTAAGCCAGGCGGACCAATCCGTATCAATCATAAGGATATCAAGAACGTTGTCAACACTGCACACAGTATCGATGTTCCAATCCCTTATACCGCTCAGCTTTATGAGATTCTCCAGACACTGAAGATCCATGGACATATGGGTGATGACCACGGCGGAATCGTACAGTATTTTGAGAAACTTGCCGACGTTGAGGTCAAGAAAGTAGACTAGGAGGCGATACCTATGGGACTTACCACAAAGGTTTTTGACAGATATCCAGCAATCGATGAGGCAGAAGTAGACAAACTCCTTGCCGCCGAGATTGCTAAGAATCATAAGAAGATCGTAGTATTAGATGATGATCCAACTGGTGTCCAGACAGTACATGACATCTCTGTCTACACAAACTGGTCTGAGGACAGCATCCGCAAGGGATTTGAGGAGAAGAACAAACTTTTCTATGTGCTCACCAATTCCCGTGGATTCACAGCAGAGGAGACCACCAAAGCACATAAAGAGATTGCAGCGGTTGTTGATAAGGTCGCAAAAGAGACTGACAAAGAATACATCTACATCAGCCGAAGTGACTCTACTTTAAGAGGCCATTATCCTTTGGAGACTATCCTCTTAAGAGATGCCTATGAGACATATACTGGAAGCAAGATTGACGGTGAGGTTATGTGTCCATTCTTCAAGGAGGGCGGACGCTACACTATTGATGATGTTCACTACGTAAGATATGGGGAGGATTTGGTACCTGCTGCTGAGACGGAGTTTGCTAAGGATAAGACCTTCGGATATACCAAGTCTGATATCAAGGAATATGTAGAAGTGAAGACAGGAGGAGCATTCAAAGCATCCGATGTAACAAGCATTTCCTTAGATGATATCCGTGCTTTAAACTATGACAAGATCGAGCAGCAGTTGATGGCAGTTCATGACTTCAATAAGATTGTTGTCAATGCCATCGATTATGTCGATGTTAAGGTCTTCTGTGTCGCACTTTACCGTGCCATGAGTAAGGATAAGGTATTTATGTTCCGTACCGCAGCTGCTATCGTTAAGGTTATGGGCGGCGTTACAAGCCAGCCACTCCTTACTAGAGAGCAGATGGTTGTGAAGGAGACAGATAACGGTGGAATTATCGTGGTCGGTTCCCATACAGAGAAGACAACCAAACAGGTTGAGATGCTGAAATCCAATCCGAATATCAAGTTCGTAGAGCTGGATGCTACCTTAGTTAAG
This sequence comes from Lachnospiraceae bacterium, assembly GCA_036310685.1. Taxonomy (GTDB): domain Bacteria; phylum Bacillota; class Clostridia; order Lachnospirales; family Lachnospiraceae; genus Anaerobutyricum. The sequence continues at coordinate 2,336 of JAXJRI010000091.1, forward strand.
GATGATAAAGCATTTGCTGAGGAAGTAGAACGGTGCCTTAAGCTTGAGGAAGAATATATCAAGGAAGGTAAGACTGTCTGTGTCTTCACGACTCGTAAGCTGATTACCGCAGATACTGGCAATAAGGAAGATGATCTGAGACTTTCTGTTAAGATTTCAGATGCTGTTCAGTCCTTAGTTGGAAAGCTTACCATCACACCAAGCTTTGTAATCGCTAAGGGTGGAATTACATCTTCTGATGTCGGAACCAAGGCTTTGGCTGTTCAGAAGGCTAATGTTTTAGGACAGATTGAACCTGGTATTCCTGTATGGCAGACTGGTCCGGAATCCAAGTTCCCACAGACACCATATGTCATTTTCCCAGGAAATGTTGGAGATGAGACAACCTTAAAGAAGGCTGCAGAGAAATTAATGAAGTAGTTATTTATACAGAACGTCATTATGTAATATTTTATAAATGGGAGGTATGTTTATGTTTTTATTCTTATCACATCCACTTGATCCTAATGGATATGCATGGCCAGGAGAGCCAGTAGTAAAAGTTCATCAGTGCACAGATGTATCTGAGGAGACACCATTCTGCAGCTTTATCAGTGAGCTTCCAAACCATTTTGGAACCCATATGGACGCTCCAAGACATTTCGTAAAAGATGGTATTGATATCAACCATCTTGGTATGGAGTATTTCGCTCACACAAAGACAGTTCTTCTTGAGATTCCTAAGGGACCAGCAGAAGGAATTCATAAGGAAGATCTTGAGCCATTTGCAGATACATTAGCTAAGGTTGACTGTGCTTTAATCCGTACAGGTCTTGAGAAATATCGTGACACAGATCAGAACATCTATCAGAATGAGGGTGCTTATATCGCTCCTGACGCTGGAGATTATCTGACCGAGAATTTCCCTAACTTAAAGACAATCGGAATGGACTTCCTTGCCATCGGATCAGCTTCTAGCAAGTGCCCAGAGGGACAGCTTCCACCAGATTGCCATCGTCATCTGTTAGGATATTATTCTGGCAAGTTCTGTACAGGTATCGAGGATATGCATCTTGCAGAGCTTCCTGAGGGAGCAAAATTCATCCGTTTCTTCAACCTTCCACTTCGTATCCTTGGACTGGATTCCAGCCAGGTAGTATGTCTTGCAGAGATTGAAGACTAATCGCAAATTTACAAGATAAGATAAGACATCATAGGACAGCCCCTGATCTCCTTGGATCAGGGGTGTTTTTTTGTATTAGACAAAATCAAAGTGAATGTTGTATGATAGAGAAAGTTTTGTAACATTTGACTAGGTGATAAGTAGTTTTAGTAAGTGATAGGGAGTTTTGGATAGATGAAGACAGGTCTGGTCATGGAAGGTGGCGCTATGCGAGGAATGTTCACCGCGGGGGTCATCGATATCTGGATGGAGAATGGGATTGACTTTGATGGTGCTATCGGGATTTCTGCTGGTGCTGTTTTTGGCTGCAATATCAAGTCCAGACAGATAGGAAGAGTGATTCGATATAATAAACGTTTCTGCAGGAACCCAAAGTACTGCAGCCTAAAGTCCTGGATCAAGACAGGAGATCTATACGGAGCAGATTTCTGTTATCGTGAGATTCCAGATAAGTTGGATCCTTTTGATGTGGAAACTTACCGCAAGAATCCGATGAAGTTCTATGTAGGTGCGACGGATGTGGATACCGGAAAGCCGGTTTATTTCCGCTGTGATACTGGAGATGCAGAAGATATTAAAAAAATGCAGGCATCAGCCTCGATGCCGATTGTCTCAAGAACAGTGAATATTGAGGGTCATCGTCTTCTGGATGGTGGAATGGTGGATCCAATTCCACTGAAGTTCATGCAGCGTAAAGGTTATGATAGGAATGTAGTACTTCTGACACAGCCAAAAGGCTACCGTAAGAAGAAATCAAAAGGTGCTGGGATGCTGCATTTCCTTACCAGAAAGTATCCAGCCTTAGCTCATGATATGGATATCCGCTTTGAAATCTACAACCGCCAGTTAGATGAGGTGGAAAGACAGGAGAAGGAGGGATCTATCCTGGCGATCCGTCCTCCAAAAGCTCTGGATATTGGAAAGACAGAGAAGAATCCAAAGGAGCTTGAGAGAGTCTACCAGATTGGAAGACAGGAAGGCCAGAAGACACTAGATCAGGTCAGAGAATTTTTAATCTTGCAGGAAGCTAGCATTCCAGGTGCAATAAGAGTATAATAGGAAAGAAATATCGAATATTTCACGTAAGGAAAATTCATATTATTGTAATTGTAAGGAGAATAATCATGAGTATTAGATTAGGTATTATCGGTTATGGTAACCTGGGCCGCGGTGTAGAAGCTGCAGTCCGCCAGAATGAGGATGTAGAGCTTGTAGCAGTATTCACCAGAAGAGATCCTTCTTCTGTACAGATCAAGACAGAGACTGCTAAAGTCTGCAATACAGCAGATCTTGCAGACTGGAAAGATAAGATTGATGTTATGATCATCTGTGGAGGTTCCGCAACTGACCTTCCAAAGCAGACTCCAGAGTATGCTAAGATGTTCAATGTTATCGACAGCTTTGATACACACGCTCGTATTCCGGAGCATTTCGCTAATGTAGATGCGTCTGCCAAAGAAGCTGGCAAAGTTGCCATCATTTCCTGTGGATGGGATCCGGGAATGTTCTCTCTCAACAGACTTTATGCTACCTGCATCCTTCCAGAGGGTGAGAATTACACATTCTGGGGTAAGGGTATCAGTCAGGGACATTCTGATGCGATCCGTCGTATCGATGGTGTTAAGGATGCCAGACAGTACACTATCCCTGTAGAGAAGGCACTTGAGGAAGTAAGAAGCGGAAGCAATCCAGAGCTTACCACAAGACAGAAGCATACTCGTGAGTGCTTTGTGGTTCTCGAGGAGGGCGCTGATGCTGCTCGCGTTGAGAAAGAGATCAAGACTATGCCAAACTACTTTGATGAGTATGATACTACAGTACATTTCATCAGCGAAGATGAGCTCAAGGCTAACCACAGCGGAATGCCTCATGGCGGATTTGTCTTAAGAAGTGGTGTAACTGGACTTGAGAAAGAGCATAAGCATATCATCGAGTATCGCTTAAAGCTTGATTCTAACCCAGAGTTCACTGGAAGCGTCTTAGTAGCATATGCTAGAGCTGCTGCACGTCTTAACAAAGAAGGACAGGTTGGATGCAAGACCGTATTCGATATCGCACCAGCATATCTCTCCCCATTAAGTGGTGACGAGCTTCGCGCAAGCATGCTGTAATCATTAAGAATGATTTTGGGGACTATCTTTACAGATGGTCCCCTGTTCTGCATTAAGAGAACTTTTGATGGAATTCAAGGATTTTACTGAAAAAGAACACAGAACAGATTAAAGAGGGCAAAGTATGGACAATAAAGAGACAGAACAAGTGAATCATCAGACCAGGGAGAGTATCATTGTCAGAACTTCCGCGCTGAGCATTATTTTGAACCTGCTGATTGCGGGAATTAGAATTGTAACAGGACTGGCGACGGCTTCGATTGCCATTTTTTCTGAAGGTGTAAATAATGCTATGGATGCCATGACATCGGTGCTTACTCTGGTCGGCACGAAGCTGGCAGGCAAGCATCCAGACGAGAAACATCCCTTCGGTTATGGAAGGATTGAGTATCTGACCAGTCTGATTATTTCTGTCATGATCTTTCTTGTCGGACTGGAACTGCTGGAGAGTTCTATCAAGCTGGTAATCAAACCGCAGGATTTATCCATCAGCTTACTCTCACTGGTTATTGTCGCAATCTCTGCGATCATTAAGTTTTTCCTGGGAGTGTATACCATTCGTGCTGGTAAGAAGGTTGATTCCAAGTCTCTGATTGCTGTCGGCCTGGAGGGAAGAAATGATTCCTTTGCCTCTGTTCTGACAATCGCAGCGGCTGTTATTTTTCTCGTTTTCCATATTTCTATTGATGGATGGATAGGTATTGTCATGAGCGGCTTGATTCTTAAGGTTGGAATCGATGTCTTTAGAGAGACAATCTCGGAGTTGATCGGAAGACCAGGTCAGAAAGAATTGGCCGATAAGCTTTACAAGAAGATCCGTCAGTATCCTGGAGTGATTGGAGCAGCGGATATGATGCTTCACAATTACGGGCCGGGAGCTTGGTCGGGTTCCGTTAATATTGAGATCGACCACGGGGAGAACATCGGAGATATCTATGGAAATATTCATAAACTTCAGCTGGAGATTATGGAAGAATATCATGTTACTATGGTCTTTGGTATTTATGCGGTCGATAATGACAGTGAAGAAGGTAAAGCACTTCGAAAGACTATGGCTGATTTTGTGAGGGCAACTGATCATGTGGTCAGCTATCATGCTCTCTACCTTGATACCAGCAATCACATCTTCTACTGTGACCTTGTCGTAGATTATGATCTCAAGGATTGGGAAGAACTGAGAACAAAGTTTACAGAGATGATGAGAGAGAAGAGGCCAGAATATCAGGTTCATCTGACCATAGAGACGCAGTTTGTCTAGGATTAACTTTAGATTAATTGTATATAGAAAAAAATATCGATTATAAGAAAGAAGTCTCATCTTGTGCAAGTCATGGCACAAGGTGGGACTTCTGTTTTTTGATATGACTATAGTGTCAATAACTCGCATCCCCACTTGTAAGCAAGCTTACGTGGGATGATGAGTTTTGACACT
>JAXJRI010000092.1:0-1905 GCA_036310685.1 Lachnospiraceae bacterium
ATTGGTAAAGTTGAGTTTGTAGGATATAATGATTTCAAGTGTCTAATATCGTCGCGGTCATGCATGGCATTCCGTGTGATAGTAAAGCTGGGATGAAAGAGAAGAACATAATAGGAGATACATGTCATGGATTTACAGATGTTAGAATATGATTTGACTGTCTGTCAGGTGAAGGAGCTTCGACCTGAAGATTTACAGAGTGAATTTTACTTTATAGGTAAGACAGCACAGGAGCTTTCTTTCGTGTGTTTGACAGATAAGACGCCAGCAGATACAATAGCGAGAGAAGATGGATGGAAGGGGTTCCGAATTACAGGGGTCTTAGATTTCTCCCTGGTTGGAATCTTATCTCCTATCACTAGGATCTTGGCAGATCACAAGATTGGAATCTTCGCAGTTTCTACCTATAATACAGACTATGTTTTAGTTAAGAAAGAGAACTTTGATCAGGCCATGAAGGTATTAGGAGAAGCAGGATATCATATTATTTAAGGATTATCATTTGAAAGGAGAATAGGACAGTGATGGAATTTACACCAGATATTTTAAATGTATTTATGGACAAGAATGCACTTCTCACAGCAGGAAGTGGAGACGATTACAATACCATGTTGATTGGATGGGGTGCTTTAGGAAGCATCTGGAGCAAACCGGCAGCTACTGTTTATGTTCGTGAGAGCCGTTATACCAAGGAGTTCCTCGACAAGCAGGATATCTTTACTATCAGCTTTTTTGATAAGAAGTATAAGAAGGATGAGCTGATCTTAGGAACCAAGTCCGGACGTGATGGGGATAAGATTGCGCTGACTTCCCTGACACCTAAGAAGTTAGACCAGGGTGTTACTTTCGAGGAAGCAGAGGTTACTCTGGTATGTAAGAAGCAGTATGTTCAGAAGATGGACCTTGCAGCAATGCCTGAGGATATTCAGAAGAGCGCTTACGCAGATGGAGATATGCATGTCATGTACATCGGCGAGGTCATTGACGTGATTAGATAATCATCTTTTGATGATAAAGAATGGATCAATAATAATGGCAGCTCAGACTTTTCCATGGATTAGGAAAGCCTGGGCTGTTTTTGTATAATCATCTTAACGTTACTTGAGATCAATATATGCCCCAATTCGAATCGCTCTGGCGTCTCCTCCATGACCGATATAATGAGTCTTGGCGATTGGGAGAGAAGGGGGAGTCGTCTGGAGTATCATGTCTTCTACTCTAGGGTGGATGTCCTCCGTTTCCATCTTTGTGAAGGTTCCGAGAAGAATACCATTAACCTGGTCAAACACTCCTAATTGCTGATACTGGGTTAGCTGGGTGAGTATCTGCTGGGAGCCACCACCCATGGATTCTAGAAGTAGGATCTTCTCCTTCCAGTCAGGCCAGTATGGCGTTCCGGCAAGTTTTAAAAGACATCTTGAATTTCCTCCAAGAACATAGCCTTCCATAGAATCTCCTCTGATCATAGTGGCTTGCAGATCTTGAACGGAGATCTTGTCAGGGAGAATGATATCTCTTGCATATGATATCTGTGCCTCTCCAAAAGAGGAGAGTAGATTGCGTATCTGATAATTGACTGCAGATTTTCCAGTCTTTACAACGATCGCATTCATCAGGCAGGTAAGATCACTGTAGCCATAGAAGACAGCACGGCTCTTTGCGATAGCCTGGTAATCAAGATAAGGAAGGAGAGTATTGGAAAGATCTCCACCTGAGACGTCGAAAATGGCATCCATCGCTGGGTCGAGGAAGTAATGATTTAAGATATCAGCCCTTCTTTTTAGAAAAGAAGGAAGATTGGACAAATCGTCTTCGAAAAGTAGGGGACTGACTTCCACCTGAATGTTTAGATTGGATAGAAGAGAAGAGAGAGCAGCAATCTCACTCTTGCGGGAAGAGGAGAGG
>JAXJRI010000093.1:0-14149 GCA_036310685.1 Lachnospiraceae bacterium
CTCTTTCCCGGGCGTTTGACAGTTTTAAAGTAACACACATCTCAGAGAGGCGCTACACGCCTTCTTTTTTTTGTCAATTTTTGAATTTATACTTGCACGTTACTTATAGATACTGTATACTAGAAGGAGAGAAATATCATTCATAAAGAGGTGATCACATGAGACTGGGATGGACCACAAACAAAAATTCCACCACCTATCGGGCCATCAAAACGATCCGTGTAGATGGCAAAAACAAGACGATAACCGTAAGATCATTCGGTTCTGATAAAGCTATCTGTGAAAAATATGGAGTGACCGATGCCAGGGCATGGGCAAAAGATCAGGTCCAGAAGATGACGAAGTCAGAAAAAGAAGAGGCTGCTACTTATTCCGTCGATCTGTGCGCCGGTACAGATCTTGAGATGGACCAGCAGCGCCGTTATAATGGCGGCTATCTGTTCCTCCAGGATATCTACTATGAACTGGGGATGCATAAGATCTGCCGGGCTATCGCTGCAAGGCACCATTTCAAATACGACCTGAACAATCTTTTTTCCAGGCTGATCTATACAAGGATCCTCTTCCCTTCTTCCAAGAAGAGCAGTTTTGAGGATTCCCGGCGTTTTATTGAGAAACCGACCTTTGAGCTGCATGATATCTACCGTGCCCTTTCCGTGATCGCGGAAGAATCCGATTACATCCAGCAGCGCCTGTTTAAGAACAGCACTGATATCGCAGAACGGAAGACCGGTGTGATCTACTATGACTGCACGAATTATTATTTCGAGATTGAGCAGGCGGAAGAAGACAAGCAGTACGGTGTCAGCAAAGAGAACCGTCCGCTTCCGATCGTTGAAATGGGACTGTTTATGGATATGGAAGGGATCCCGATCGCTTTTGGGATCTCTCCCGGCAATACCAACGAGCAGACTACCCTGATCCCTTTAGAAAAAAAGCTGGTAAAAAAGTTTGATATGTCAAAGTTTGTTGTCTGTACGGATGCCGGCCTCTCTTCCGGAACAAACCGATGGTTCAACAACTACAACGGGGTCTCCGGGACCAGATCGTTTATCACGACACAGTCACTCAAAAATCTGAAAGACCACCTGAAGGAATGGGCACTCTCTCCGACCGGATGGAGTCTGGCAGGGAGCCATAAACAGCAGGATATCGATCTCCGCAGACTGGATGAGGAACGTGACAGAGATAAGATCTTCGTAAAAAGCAGGTGGATCAAAGAAAAGACAAGGGTAACCGTTAATGGAAAGACCGGATATGTCGATCTGGAACAGCAGCTGATCGTCACCTATTCCATCAAGTACAGGGATTATCAACGATCGATACGCAACGGACAGATCGAACGTGCCAGGAAGCTGATCTCCAGAGGACAGCAGGAAGTAGGACGAAAACGGCAGAACGATCCAAAACGTTTTATCACGACAAACCACGCGACACCGGACGGTGAAGCAGCTACCAGTGCAGTCAGCTTCATCAATGAAGACACGATCGTCAGGGAAGAACAGTATGATGGTTTCTATGCGGTATGTACGAATCTTGAGGATGACCCGGAGAAGATAGCCGAGTTCAACAAACGACGGTGGCAGATCGAAGCCTGCTTCCGCATCATGAAGTCGGACTTCAGGGCACGTCCTGTATTCGTAAAGCGCAAAGAGCGCATTCTGGCACACTTTATCACATGTTTTGTGGCACTGATCGTGTACCGCTATCTTGAAAAAAAGCTGGGAGAAAAATATACGATTGACCAGATCATAGCAGCTCTGAAAGAAATGGACTTCATAAAATACGAAGGAAAAGGCTATCAGCCAGTCTATACAAGGACAGAGCTGACAGATGATCTGCATGATGCATTCGGCTTCTGCACTTCAAAACAGATCATTCCTACAAAAAAGATGAAAAATATTTGCTCACAGACAAAAAAGTAGAAAAGTAACGCGCATGCGTTCAAAAAAAGAAAGTGCCTTAGAACCGCTTAAATAGTGGTTCCAAGACACTTTTTGCTCTCCAAAACTGTCAAAGACCGGATTATAACACAGAACAATAGATTGTAAACACTTCATTTTCACGTACTGTGTACTTTTTCATAAGCATCTATATGTTAGCTGATGCTAACATTTCTCTCTCTTTCCCTTGTTCGCCGAACAAATTAACTATACCGATTATGTCTCTTCTCCCACAGGGTAAAAACAACGAAAATCATACTACCGATACATTTCTGTGATCTCCTGAAAGGTTACTTTCCCGTCAATGTAATCCTGGTAGACAAGCAGTGGTTCCTTGCCGTGATAGACCTGACAGATTCCGCAGATATCGCAGTCTCCTCTGCAGGCAAAACGAGTCTTAATAAATGCTTCTCTTTCTTCTCTTGTCGAATTTTCAATTTCGGGCGGCATACATTTCCTCCTATCTAAGCTTCTATCCGCTCTACCTTGTGTCTCAGCTTATCTCTCTGCAAAAAGTATACGATAAAGAGTACCGCGGTCGTCACAAACCAGCTGATCGGATAGCTCATCATCAGCACGTCAAAGGTATGTTTGGCAGCAAATGCAGTGGCTACCCAGAAGATTCTCACTCCACAGATTCCCAGGAAGGTGACCAGGGCGGGAGTGAGGGATTCCCCGTAGCCTCGTAAAGCTCCGCTCATGACCTCGATGGTACCGTTCACGAACTCGAAGGTTACAATATATTTTAGACGGACGATTCCGACTTTAACAACGATCGGATCACTGTTAAAGAACTGTAAAAGCTGTCTGGCAAAAATCAGAATCAATGCCGAAAGCATGAGGGCAACCACAATGTTCTGAAGCTCGCCAATCAATGTCACCTTCCGACACCTCTTGATATCGCCCGCTCCGTAATTCTGACCGATAAAGGTCGTACATGCCTGTCCAAAGGCATTGACCAGATAGAAGCAGAAGATCTCGATATTAAAGGCAGCAGAAGAAGCTGCCATCACATCCGCTCCCAAGCTGTTGACCCCAGACTGAATGATGACATTAGATATGGAAAAAAGCATACCCTGAAATCCTGCCGGAACACCGATTCTGATAATCTCTGCCAAGATCTTTCCTTCAAGCTTAAGGTCATGGACACGAACTCTGATATGGGACTTACTGCGGTGCAGGAAGTAGAAGAGGAGCCCTGAACTCAAACAGTTGGCAATGACCGTCGCTGTCGCAACTCCGTCCACACTCATTCCGCAGATCAAGACGAAGAAGAGATTCAGGACAACATTGGTAATACCTGAAGCAATCAGGCACATAAGAGGAGTCCTGGTATCTCCCTGACTTCGAAAGATTGCAGACTCAAAGTTATAGAGGAGGATTACCGGCATACCAATCAGATATATCCTCAGATACAGGACAGACAGGTTCATCACCTCGTCTGGAACCTGCATGAGATGCAGCAAAGGTCTGGCCGCAATCTCTCCGATGATGGTCATAGCTACCCCACAGATAACTGCCAGGAGCACTGCCGTATGAACTGCTTTCTTGACGCCCTCTTCATTTCTCTGTCCAGTGTACTTGGAGATGACAACATTGGCTCCTAAGCTGACACCCAGAAAAAGGCTTAACATGAGGGAGACCACAGGACTGTTGCTTCCTACCGCTGCCATGGCATTCTTACCTGCAAACTGTCCGACCACGGCGACATCCGCCGCATTGAAGAGCTGTTGCAGGATTCCTGTCGCCGCAAGCGGAAGTGCGAAAATTAATATCTTATCTCCAAGAGAGCCATGGATCATATCCAACTCTCTTGATTTACCCTTATTCAATGATCGATGACGCCTCCATTCTAACTATCTATGAGCTCTCTCTAAGAGAACAACATTTTCCATGTGGGCAGTCATCGGGAACATATCCACCGGCTGCAATCTGACCACTTTATAACCGTTGGAGGTCAGATACTTGAGATCTCTGGCCAGGCTTTCCGGTCCGCAGGAAATGTATACAACCCTTCCTGGTTTTAACTTGAGAATGGAGTTGAGGAAATTCTTATCACTGCCGCTTCTCGGCGGGTCTAAAAAGACGACATCAGCCTTCTGGCCTTCCTCCGCCATGCCGACCATGAACCGTCCCGCATCACCATGATAGAAACGGACATTCTTAACATGATTCATTTTGGCATTGGTAATGGCATCCTTCACCGCGTCTTTGTTTAGCTCGACACCGATGACCTGACCGGCGTGTTCACTGGCAATGATTCCGATGGTTCCGATTCCGCTGTAGGCATCAATGACTGTCTCCTTGCCTGTCAGTTCAGCGAAATCCATGGCCTTACGATAGAGAACTTCTGTCTGTAAGGAATTGACCTGATAGAAGGATCTCGGGGAAAGCCGGAATCTCTTTCCGCAGAGCTCATCCTCGATATAGCCCTTCCCGTAAAGAGGGATATCTCTCTCTCCAAGGACCATGTTAGTGTCTCTATCATTTATATTGACCACGATGGTTGTGATCTCTGGATGGAGCTTGCGAAGTGCCTTGACAAAATTATTCTTAGATGGAAATACCGGGGAAGTGGTCACTAAGACGACCATCACCTGGCCTGTCGCATGGGCTGTTCTCACCAGGATATGTCTTAAGAAGCCATAGCCTCTGTCCTCATTGTATGCACGAATCTTAAAGGACTTCATCAGGCTGGCAACCGACTGCATGATGGCATCTGCTCTCTGATCTTCGATCAGACAGGACTCCACCTTGATGACATGATGGCTGCCTTCCTCATAGATTCCAGTAAAGCCATTGCCCTTGCGGTCTGTCATCACAACTCCGTGAACCTTATTGCGGTAGTGGAGAGGGTCCTTCATACCCAGGATTCGGTCTACCTTTCCAAAGGAACCGAATAATTCCTTAGCATATGCCATCTTCTGATCTAACTGCTTCTCGTACGCTAGGTCTAGCTTAGAGCAGCCACCGCAGCGTTCGAAATATGGACAGGCATAAACCAGTTCCTTCTTTCTGGCATCATTTTTTCTGACATCATTTTTTCTGACATCCTTCTTTCTGGCATGCTTTTCTCTGGCATCCTCCTTTCTGGCATCATTTTTTCTGAAGCCAGTTCTATTTTTATCTCTTCTTTTTGAATCATTTTCTCTCATTAATTTATCTTTCTAAGTTCTTTAGGTTTCCAAGTCTACTCGAAGGCTTTTAAAGTCTCAATGGTCTCCTTGACAGATTTTACGATATAATCAACATCTTCGGAGATGTTATCGAGATCCAAGGTCAGTCTCAAAGAGTTCAGTGCCAGGTCGTGAGGAACGCCGATGGCTAAAAGGACATGGCTTGGATCTAAGGACCCGGAAGCACAGGCACTTCCAGAGGAAGCGCAGACTCCCTTCTGATCTAAGAGAAGAAGCATGGCCTCACCGCTCGCTCCCTCAAAGCAGAAATTGACATTTCCTGGGAGACGTCTTGTGGAATCCCCATTGAGCTTAGCTCCTGGAATCTTGGAGAGTCCTGCGATCAGCTGATCTCTTAACTTGGTAACCCGTCTTGTGTAAGTGTCCATATTGGCTACAGATTCTTTTATGGCTGCCGCCATTCCAGCGATGGCCGGAACATTCTCCGTACCCGCTCTTCTGCCTCGCTCCTGGGCTCCGCCTTCAATCAGACTGTGAAGCTCAATGCCTCTCTTGGCATAAAGCACTCCCACTCCCTTAGGGCCATGGAATTTATGTCCGGACAGGGATAAGAGGTCGATGTCCTCCTCATGGACATTAATTGGAATGTGACCAACTGCCTGAACCGCATCGGTGTGGAAGATCACTCCGTGGTCATGACAGATTTTTGCAATCTCCTGAATTGGTTGGATGGTTCCAATCTCATTATTGGCATACATGACAGAAACCAATGCCGTATCCTCTTGGATCGCGTTCTCGACATCCTCTGCTTTTACGATTCCACTCTCGTCCACATCCAAAAGTGTCACTTCGAATCCGTGACGCTCCAGCTTCTCTAAGGTATGAAGAACCGCATGATGCTCAATCTTTGTGGAGATCAGGTGCTTCTTGCCCTGTTTTGCTCCCTCAATGGCTACAGAACGGATAGCCTGGTTGTCGGCCTCGCTTCCGCCTGAAGTAAAATATATCTCGTTAAAGCCAGCTCCGATTGCTGCTGCGATATCCTCTCTCGCCTTCTGCAGAACCTCCGCTGCCTTCTGACCTGCCATATGGAGACTTGACGGATTGCCATAAACCTCCCTCATGCACTTTGTCATCACATTAATCGTTGTGTCACTCATACGAGTGGTCGCAGCATTATCCGCATAAACAAACATCTTATACCTCCCCATCTAACAGATTCTTGAGGGTGATGCTGTCGAGATAGTCGTTGATAACCTGATCCAGCTTCTGCCACATTGGAATCGTGATACAGCCAGCTGCGCGCTCGCAATTTACAGTTCCTGCCTCAATACAGTTAACCGGAGCGATATTATTCTCAACCAGTTTCAGAATAGAACCGATGGTAATCTGGTCTGGTCCTTTGGCAAGACGGTAACCACCATTCTTACCACGGGCACTCTTTACAAGTCCACCCTTATGAAGGGCACTGGCAATCAGTTCCAGATACTTCATGGATACATTCTGCCGTACTGATATCTCCTTCAGAGAGATCAGATTCTCCTCCTCATAATGCTGGCCAAGATCTATCATTATACGGAGGGCATAACGCCCTCTCGAAGAAATCATCATAGTACAACACCTCTTCTTATCAGCGGAATAATCGCCTCATTCCGCCCTCGTTGCTAATTCCTATTATTTCATTGGGATATTGTACACTAGAGATTTTCGAATTGCAAGTGCGGGTTTGGATCAAGCAGCACAGGGCGAATCGTAGGGTCAGATGGAGACCAGTGAGAAAAGGCTATGAACATTATGATGTGGATGCCAAAAGGCCTTCTATCCCTAGAAATTCATTCTAAGTACAGAAGACCCTTCATTATACTCTAATATCATGATGTCGGTGTCAAAAGTGACTACAATTTATGTAAGAGTTCCGTGTATTATTCTAATTATCTGAATTCTTACAGATATTGTAGTCTATATTCCTCCATATCGTGTTGGCGACACTGTTATGCCTACCATATCTAGCCTTACTCCAGTCCGATGGTCTCATTGAGGCCGAGCATGATGTTCATGTTCTGAACGGCTGCTCCGCTGGCTCCCTTTCCAAGGTTGTCGAAGAGGGCTGTGACGGAGGTCTGATCTTCATGACCGCAGACAATCAACTCCAGGCGGTTGGTTCCGGCAAGCTTGTTAGCATAGACGGTACCTGGCTTCTCCTCGAATTCACGGACACTGATGAAATGCTCATCTTTGTAGTAGTCTGCTAATCTGTCACGGATCTCGCTAGCCGATGGCTTACCATTGAGAAGACGATTCTGCAGCATGATGGTGGAAGCCATACCTTTATAGTAGTCATCCACGACTGGCATAAATACCGGAGGATAAGTAAGTCCTGTCACCTTCTGCATCTCTGGGATATGTTTATGCTTTAAGTTAAGGCCATAGATTCCAGGAGCATAGAGGTCCCAAGCCTTATCATCCGCCTCATAGTTGGCAATCATCTTCTTGCCGCCTCCTGAATATCCTGTCAGAGAATAGCAGGTTACCGGATAATCCTTAGGAAGGATTCCCATACGTAAAAGAGGTGCGACGGAGGAGATCAGTCCTGTCGCATGGCATCCTGGGTTGGCAACTCTCTTGCTAGATGCAATCGCTGCTCTCTGATCTTTGGAGAGTTCAGGATAACCGTAAGTCCAGTCAGGGCTGGTTCTATGAGCAGTGGAAGCATCAATCACACGAACATGATCGCTCTCAATCAGAGAGACAGCCTCTCTGGCTCCAGCGTCCGGAAGACATAAGAAGACGATATCTGCTGCATTGATGAACTTCTTACGCTCATCCATGTCGTGTCTCTTATCCTCATCGATTCGTAGAAGCTCCAGATCATCTCTGGCACCGATTCGATCATAAATCTGAAGTCCTGTCGTTCCGCTCTGTCCATCAATATATACTTTTGTTTTCATACTTATATTTCGCTCCTTTATCTATAAATGTCTCGGTTTACCTCATTGGTATCTTACTTTATATTATTAAAGTCCCTGTAATGCCTTCCAGTATACACTTTTTTCCTGACTTTATCTACAAATATTAGTTATTAACACGCCCCTTCATGAGCATGAAGGGGTGGCTAGCGCCACGAGAATGCGAATGAAGGGCGGGAATGTGGGAGCCGCAAAGCGACGGAACATTCCGTAGTTACTTTTGGCCCCCACATCAATTGATTATTCAATGACATAAACAAAAAGGTCTGAGCCCTAGGCTTTCCCCTAAGGTTCAGACTAATAAATATTTGCATACTATCAATAATTATTACATGATAATTCCTAGCAGCAGGTAAGCAATCAGACTAACGACCCAGGCAATGACGCACTGGAATATAGCAACAAATGTAGCCCATTTGCTTCCAAGCTCCTGCTTTACGGATGCGATGGCTGCCACACAAGGTGTGTAGAGTAAGCAGAATACCAGTAAGGCTCCCGCTGCCCTTGTTGTGATAGCGGCAAGCAGTTCTGCAGTAGAACCGTAAAGGACATTCAAGGTGGCTACGACAGACTCTTTGGCCATAAATCCACTGATCAGAGCTGTTGTAATCTTCCAGTCTCCAAATCCCATCGGACGGAAGATTGGAGCAAGTAAGCCCGCTAATACTGCCAGAATAGAATGTGCAGAATCCTCAACCATGGAAAGATTGGTACCAAAGTGCTGTAAGAACCAGATGACGATGGTAGCAATCAGGATAACTGAGAATGCACGCTGAAGGAAATCCTTCGCCTTCTCCCAGAGGAGCTGCAAGACATTTCTTGCGGAAGGCAGACGATAGTTTGGAAGCTCCATAACAAATGGAACTGCTTCGCCCTTAAAGGAAGTATTCTTAGAAACCAGCGCGATCAGAATACCAACGATAATTCCAATCAGATAGAGAGCAACCATAATCAGTCCTCCCTTGCCTGGGAAGAATGCTGCTGTGAAGAATCCGTAAATTGGAAGCTTGGCAGTACAGCTCATGAATGGCACCAGCATAATGGTCATCTTACGGTCACGGTCACTCGGAAGAGTTCTCGCCGACATAACCGCCGGAACGCTGCATCCAAAACCAACTAGCATCGGCACAATCGATCTTCCGGAAAGTCCTATCTTACGAAGGAGCTTATCCATAACAAAAGCGATCCTCGCCATGTATCCTGTATCTTCCAACAGTGACAGGAAGAAGAATAATGTGACGATGATTGGGACAAAGCTGATAACAGAACCAATTCCGGTAAAGATACCGTCAATGATCAGGGAATGCAGGGCTGTATTGACATGTCCCGCCGTCAGCGCTGCATCTGTTGCCGCTGTCAGTTTATCCACACCGACTGCAATCAAGTCCTGAAGGAATGCACCGATCACATTGAAGGTTAAGTAGAAGACGATTCCGATAATCAGAATAAAGGAAGGAATCGCGGTATACTTACCTGTCAGTACCTTATCAATCTTTCTAGAACGAACTCGCTCTCTCGATTCTCTCGGCTTAACCACCGTGTGGGATACCAACTTCTCAATAAAGGCGAAACGCATATCCGCAATGGCTGCGTTCTGATCAAGACCTCGCTCCTCTTCCATCTGAAGAATGATATGATCCATCAGATCAAGCTCATTCTTATCGAGCCTGAGAGCTTCCTTCACTCTCTCATCTCCCTCAAGCAGCTTGGTCGCTGCAAAACGGATAGGAATCTCTGCCTTCTCGGCATGGTCTTCAATCAGATGCATGGTCGCATGAATCGCACGGTGAACGGCTCCGCCGTGGTCTTCCTCATCACAGAGATCCTGTCTCTTCGGTCTCTCCTGATACTTTGCGACATGAATCGCATGCTCAATCAACTCAGAGACTCCTTCATTCTTAGCAGCAGAAATCGGAACGACTGGAACCCCCAGCATATCCTCCATATGATTGATCTTGATGGAGCCTCCATTGCCCTGGACCTCATCCATCATGTTGAGGGCGACAACCATCGGCACATTCAGCTCAATCAGCTGCATAGTCAGATACAAGTTTCTCTCGATATTGGTCGCATCGACAATGTTGATAATACCAGTCGGCTTATCCTGCAGGATAAACTGTCTGGATACAATCTCCTCCGACGTGTATGGTGACATGGAGTAGATTCCTGGAAGGTCTGTCACCTCGGTATTCGGATGACCCTTGATGGAACCTGTCTTACGATCCACAGTAACACCTGGGAAGTTTCCGACATGCTGATTGGAACCTGTCAGCTGGTTAAAGAGGGTTGTCTTACCAGAGTTCTGATTCCCAACCAGAGCAAAGGTAAGTTTCTGTGAATCCGGAATGGCATGCTCTGTCTTCTTATCATGATAGCGGATACCACTCTCACCAAGACCAGGGTGGTCCTGCTGACGATTATTCTTGGCATCCAGATAAGGATTCTCTAAATGGTCAGGCTTAAGCTCATCCTGCTTCACCTTCTTAAGATTCTTATCTATCTCAATCTTTTCGGCATCCGACAGTCTTAAGGTCAGCTCATATCCATGAAGCAGAAGTTCCATCGGGTCCCCCATCGGCGCATATTTCTCAAGCGTCACTTTCGCCCCAGGAATCAGTCCCATATCAAGGAAATGCTGTCTCAGGGCTCCCTCGCCTCCGACACTGGTGACGATGGCGCTCTCGCCGATTTCTAGTTCTTTTAATGTCATTTAATCCTCCAAATATAGTAATTGAGAACATTTCTCTTTAATATACATATAAATGAGAATTTTTCTCATATAGACATTATAATGGTAAGTTGCGCCTAACGCAAGTTAAAAATATATAAAAAAACCATGTTCTCCGTGAATTTTTCACATGGAACATGGTTTTTTTACAATGGATTCAGTTATTTTAATTTTCCATAAAGATCGTCTGCTCGTCTCTCAGTGGATAGGAGACTATCTGGTCAGCATCTAAGTCCTCATGATGCATATCGATTCCTGTGATTCTGCTGTTGTTATAGGTAGTGTAATAATAGATGCCCTTATCCATGTTACAGCAGGAACTATAAATGGTGATCTCACATTTATCATTTCCGTCCTGGTCTTTTCCGAGACGGCAGCAGCCTCTCTGTTGCTCAACGGATCCCAAGATCTTGAAGAACTGTGTGATGCTCTCTGCCTCGCTATCTCCTGACTCTGAATTCATCTTGGTGAAGGCTACCTTAACAAATCGGGAAGCGGAGGAGAGATCTCCTGGGATTCCGAAGCCGCCCATACCTCTGCTGTATGCCCAAATGTCTGCAGATGGAGCAAAGCGATTGACGATTTCTTCTGGAGAAGCTCCCATATAGTCTGCCAGATGAGTCATATGATAATCAAAGGTTGGATTATTCGTCATAACTCCGACTGGATTATCATGTACCTTGAGCCCTGCCTTGGTCTGCTCTACGACGATGACCTCTTTCTGATCTGCGATCATCCAGTGAAGTGGATTCGGAGGTAACTGTGGGCTAAAGCTATCATCCGTGATATTAGCATTCTTAAGGAGCTCTCTTGCTTCTGCGACCGTAGCACATTTGCCAAGTAACCATGGAATCAGTTCAAAGGATGCTACGTTGTCTTTCCCTTCGACTGCAGGGCGAAAATCTGACAGTCCAGGGAAGTTCAGTCCAGCCATAGAAAGACCTTTCTCATTGGTTGCATCATAATACAGCGGATATCCCTCAACCACAAAAGCCATTCCGATTAAGGCATAATGTTCCTCCATCTTTCCAACATGACGAAAATCAAAGACTTTCTTTCTCGGCGTGATTGTGACCGTCTCATGATATGAGAATTCTAGATCCAGATTCCTTCCAAAATAGTGGTCCTTAGTCGCATAAGTCGCTGCTGTACACATAATACATTCCTTCTTTCCGATAAAAAATTTATCAATATCAATCTGGGTTAATTCTTCTCTTTTCCGTTCCAGCAGTAGGTACAGAGATCGCAAGGTTTCATTCCAATGGCCTCTACCATATCGTCTAATCTATGATAGTGAAGTGTTGTGAAATGAAGCTGCTTTCTGATCTCTTCTAGCATAGCCTTGTACTCCTCAGAATCCGGGTTGGAGTATTTTGCAAGCTGCTCTGGAGCAACATTAGCAGTACCCTCTAATTTCTCAATCATTCTTCTGGTAATAAGCTCCGCCTCAGAATTAGATCTTGAGAAGTTAAGATACTTACATCCGTAAACCAGTGGTGGGCAGGCAGGTCTGATATGAACTTCCTTGGCTCCGCTCTGGTAGAGATATTCTGTTGTCTCACGAAGCTGGGTACCTCTGACGATAGAGTCATCAATCAGAAGAAGACTCTTACCTTTGATCAGCTCCTGAATTGGAATCAATTTCATCTTGGCAATCAGATCTCGTTTCTCCTGGAATGGAGGCATGAAGGATCTTGGCCAGGTTGGGGTATATTTAACAAATGGTCTCTCATAAGGGATATGTGCTGTGTTGGAGTATCCAACTGCATGAGCAATACCGGAATCCGGAACACCTGCAACACAGTCTGGTTTGATTCCTCTCTCGATATCTCTCTTAGCAAGGGCTGCACCACATTTATATCTGATGTCCTCGACATTTAATCCTTCATAGGTAGATGCTGGATATCCATAATAGATCCAGAGGAAGGAACAGATACGCATATCGTCATATGCTGGAGCAATATTCTCAACTCCATCTGGTGTGATGAATACGATCTCTCCAGGTCCCAGCTCTCTCTCAAATGTGTAACCAAGATTTAAATAAGAGAAACTCTCAAAGCATACACAGTAGCTATTATCCTTCTTACCAATCTCCACTGGTGTACGACCGTAACGGTCACGTGCTGCATAGATACCCTTCTTTGTCAGCATCAGCACTGTCATAGAACCCTGGATGGTCTCCTGCGCATAGCGGATACCTTCCTTGATGCTATCCTTTGTATTGATAAGAGCTGCAACAAGCTCAGTTGGGTTGATATCTCCACCACTCATCTCAAGGAAATGAGATGTTCCATCCTGGAAGAGATCTGCGACAATCTCATCGGTATTATTGATTTTACAAACGGTTGAAATCGCATAGGTTCCAAGATGAGAACGAACGATCAGAGGCTGAGCCTCAAAATCGGAAATGCAGCCAATACCCAGATTACCTCTCATCTCCTTAATATCCTTCTCAAACTTGGGACGGAAATGAGAACTCTCAATACTATGGATTGCTCTGTTAAACCCATCTTCCTTACCGTAAACTGTCAATCCTGCACGTCTGGTTCCCAGATGGGAATGGTAATCTGTGCCGTAAAACAGATCAAATACACAATCTTCTTTCGAAGCAACTCCGAAAAATCCACTCATGAAAAGCCTCCCTTATGCATAAAAATCTAATCAGTCTTTCATTTATTAAGATAGCACATCCCAGAAAGCAGGACAAGATGAATATCCGCCATAATAAATTAAGTGACTACAGTGTCAAAACTCATCATTCCACATAAGCTTGCTTACAAGTGGGGATGTGAGTATTTTGCCAAGCATGCAGGAGAACCGTCAGTGGCTGTTTTCCTGTAGGCACGCCCCTTCATGAGCATGAAGTGGTGATTATCACCACGAAAATGCGAATGAAGAGCAGGAATGTGGGAGTCGCAAAGCGACGTAACATTCCGTAGTCACTTTTGACACCCACGTCATTATGTTAAGCAGAAATTCACACTCTCTGTAGCAGTACAACTGTCTCGACGTGTGTCGATTGCTTAAGATTGATGTCCGGTTATTGACCTGTTACCACTTACTACTGAAAATCGGCGACCTTTGTAAGTGGGAACTGGTCAAGACTGATTTTAGGTATTTAGTCGTTAATGGGAAGTGGTCAACACATAAATTTATACCTCACAGCCATTCTTAGAGCATACATAAAAGGCTTCCTGCGAGCAGTGATTTGCCTGCGATAAGAAGCCTTAACCAATATCTTTACTTTTTGAATATATCCGAATGTGAACCTGTTACTATGTAATAATTAAATATGTACAAAAGTTATGGAATAAAAATGTACATATGATATCATCGATAAGTCTAGAAAGGAGACTTATCAATGATCATCAGAAC
>JAXJRI010000094.1:0-27930 GCA_036310685.1 Lachnospiraceae bacterium
CCACCTGAGCCGTATTGTCCCGCTGCGCCTTCCAATTTTTGCACACTATTCTTGAGAAAAAATGGAAAATGTCTGCTCTACTTTTCAGTAAATCCTTTCTCTGAGAAGAACTTCTGAATAGAAGCTTTGTCTGCCTTTAGGGATCCCTGAGCGAATTCAGGCTTTCCGCCTCCTCTTCCGTTTAAGGCTCCATTCATCTCTTTTACAAGGTCTCTGACATTGCCTCCAGCGCAGCCCAGGGCATAACGATAGCCGTCCCGATCATTGCCGGAGAAGAATGCTGCAATCTTGCCACATGCCTTCATGATACTGTCGGCACATTTCCTTAATTCTGCAGGCTCTAAGTCCTCTCGGATTACCAGAACGTCTCCAAGGTCTTTGCATTCCGCTGCCATGCGTTCATATTCCTTCTGGTGGAGTCCCATGATTTCCCCTCTAAGATCAAAATTCTCCTGTTTCAGACGTTCCACTGCATTAGCTGTCTCTCCAACCTTAGCAGACAGGCTGACTGAAATCTGATGATTCTGATCCATCTGTCCTGCAAGATACTTCATAGCTCGGTCACCTGCCAGCATCTCCACGCGGACTCCCTTATGGAACTTCTTCACTGAGATAATCTTCACAAGACCGATCTCCCCAGTATAATCGACATGGGTTCCGCAGCATGCGCAAAGATCAGCTCCCGGATACTCTACCAGACGGACTTTTCCTTTAATTGGCTTCTTACTTCGATAAGGAATGGTTGGATCCTCCCCGTCAATAAAGCGACACTTAACCTGAGTATTGGTCCAGATATACTGATTAGTCTTCTTCTCAATCTCCATCAGCTGCTCCCAAGTCAGCATGCCAGAGAAGTCAATGGTGATCATCTCCTCTCCCATGTGGAATCCGACATTATCATACTTATATTTCTCATGGACGAATCCACTGACGATATGCTCTCCTGAATGCTGCTGCATGAGGTCAAAGCGTCTGGCCCAGTCAATCTTACCAATAACCTTGCTGCCCACCTCAATAGGTGCATCTGTCTTATGTACGATAGCCTCTCCCGCTTCCTGAACATCATTTACAGTAAGGATTGACAGACCTTCCTGTGAGACTAGAACTCCACGGTCAGAGGGCTGTCCTCCTCCTTCTGGATAAAATGCGGTCTGATCTAAGATGATCTCGTAACCATCTTTGCCCTTCTGACATGAGAGGACGGATGCCATAAACTCTTTCTGGTATGTATTCTCATAATATAACTTTACTGTTTTCATCTATCTACCCCTTTGAAAAAAATAAGACGAAGTCAATATTTTGACTTCGCCTATATTGTACTACTTTGTTCTCTTCATATAAAGTGAGAGATTTGTCTCTGGATTCTGAGTCTGTACCTGATAAGAGCTAAATGCTGTCTTACATTTCTTATCAATGTATACTTTATATCCAGTATGTTTTAGGAGATTGAAGTACACATCCTGTGGAATCTTAAAGGTATACTTCTTCTGATTACTGCTTCCATAATTATGATATACCGTAATCTTTCTCTTCTCGTCAATCTTCTTAACCTTAGCATAGAACCTAGGAATACGCTTCTTGGCATCAAACTTCAGTTTATAAGAATATATCTGGTCTCCATCGAAGGACTCAATCGCAGAAGAAACCACCCTGGTCTCCTTAGACATTACTATCTTCTTATTGACGGTATCTCCAACCTGCAGACCAAACTTCTCATTATATTTGTCTCCAGCTTTTACAGTATAGCTTGCGACAATCTTGACAAGATTGCCTGAAGTCTTCTCACTGCTGACATTATCCCTGCTTGTCAGACGGTAAGTAGAATTCTTAATACTCCCTACTACTTTGCTATCATAATCGTCCCCAATTAATCCATATGCAGTAGTAAATCTATCATCGGAACGATATAATTTCTGCTTGTCGATTACTTCTTTGTAATCATTATCTGAGCCTTCCTTCTTGAAGTAGGAGTAATAATCGTCCCCATTCTTTGAAATCTGTCTGGTAGTCTTGTAACTGGAGCCTTCTTCTTTATTGTCAATCTTACATACGATCTCAAAATTCTTATGTCCATCCAAAAGCTTATCGACCGTATTCTCTTTATTGATTGACTTTGCGTAGTTCGTCTTACGATTCTGTCTGATATAAAGGCCAGCCACAATTCCAAATATGATAATAAAAGAGCTCAACAGACTGATTCCGAGAATCTTCCAGAACCATGGTCTCTTATATCGATTCTCAATCGTCTCCTCTAAGTCATATCCCTGGTAAATCTCACCATGATTCTGACCTGCACTTTTTGATCCGGCCTTATGGTCATGTTTTCCAACCTTCTTCCTTGATTTGGAAGTTTCTGTACTGTCTGCCATAACTGCCTCCTTTCCCTATGAAAAATGCAGGTGTCAAAAGTACCTTTTGCCACCCATACCGTCCTATTATAATCTATCGAACAGATACAATTCAAGTATTTTTGATTACTGTTCTTTATTATTTCCACTCATCAGGTCTTTGAGCAGCATATACTCCATACCATTGGTCTGAATACTCTTCTTCTCCTCATCAGTAAGTGGACGAATCACCTTAGCAGGGCTTCCCATAACAAGACTTCCGTCTGGAATCTCTTTATTCGAAGTAATCAGGCTTCCTGCACCAACGATACAGTCCTCTCCGATCTTAACTCCATCCATAATGATGGCTCCCATTCCAATCAGAGAATTGTGACCAATCGTACATCCATGAATAATCGCATTGTGACCAATCGTCACACTATTGCCAATCTTTACTGGATATCCCATATCTACATGAACGACAACACCGTCCTGAATATTGCTTCCGCATCCAATCACGATTGGAGCAGTATCGCCTCTGACGACCGCATTGTACCATACTGAACTCTCATCACCGATTGTTACATTACCGATAACTACCGCTCCCGGTGCCACCCAGGCATTACCCTGAATGTCAGGTTTTCTTAATTTATCCATGATCTACTCCTTAATATTCGTATACTACTATGTATTGTTAGATACATTCTACACTTCTTTCCATGGGGTTACAATATGCCTAACTAAGATACATGCTCCCCACTTAAGAAGAAGTCGAAAGACAGCTGGTCGGATTCTGGAAGATTTTTCAGAATTCCAAGCTCGACCATCTTGTCGGTCACCGTCTTGCTGACCTTAGCCTGCTCTCGGAAGTTATCCAGCGAAGTGAATGGGCCATGTTTTGCGGCTTCTTCCACCTGATCGCAGGCCTTGTCTCCCAGTCCCTCTATGGAAGAGAGTGGAGGCATAATCTTTCCATCAATAATCAGACACTCTCTTGCCTTCGCTTTGTAAATATCAATCGGCATAAAGTCGAATCCTCTTGCATACATTTCCTGCACTAACTTGCCGTCTCGGATAGTATCCTGATCTTTCTTGGTCTGCTGCTCTTTCGGAATCTTCATCAGCTCTTCTAAATGTCGGTCCAGTACTTCCCTGCCCTGACACATAACCTCATAAGAAAATGCTGAGGCACGAATTCCAAAAAATGCTGCATAGTAAGCTAAGGGTTTATGAACCTTGAACCAGGCTACACGCCAGCCCATCATAACGTAAGCTGCCGCATGAGCTTTTGGGAACATATATTTAATCTTATTACAGGACCAGATATACCAGTCAGGAACCCCATGATCTTTCATATCCTTCTCCCACTCTGGCTTCAGTCCTCGTCCCTTTCGGGTGAACTCCATGATGGTGAAGGATTCCTCCTTATCGAGTCCCTGGTTAATCAGGTAAGTCATGATATCGTCTCGACAGCAGATGGCCGTAGAAATCTCGGCCTTGCCCTCTTCAATCAGGGTCTGCGCATTGCCAAGCCATACATCAGTACCGTGAGACAAGCCGGAAATACGAACCAGATCAGAGAAATACTGCGGTTTGGTATCCTTTAACATCTGCATGACGAAGTCCGTTCCAAACTCTGGAACTCCCATGGTCCCTAATTCTGTGCCTCCAATGTCCTCAGGCTTAATTCCCAGAGCTTCCGTACCGTGGAAGAGTGACATAACTTCCTTATCATCCAGGGGGATCTTCTTGGCATCCACTCCAGTTAGATCCTCCAATCTTCGAATCATGGTCGGATCATCATGGCCGAGAATATCAAGCTTCAGAAGATTATGGTCAATCGAATGGTACTCGAAATGGGTTGTGATGATATCCGTATTCACATCATTGGCCGGCCTCTGAATCGCTGTAAATTCATAAATCTCATGCTCATGAGGCACAACAATAATACCTCCCGGATGCTGACCCGTCGTTCTCTTGACTCCGGTACATCCTTTGGCTAGACGCTCAATCTCACATCTTCTTTTGTGAATTCCACGTTCTTCAAAATATTTCAAAACATATCCGTAGGCAGTCTTCTCCGCAATAGTACCGATGGTTCCCGCACGGAAGGCCTTACCCTTTCCAAAGATATCCTCTACCTTCTTGTGGGCTTTGCCTTGGTACTCGCCGGAGAAGTTTAAGTCGATATCCGGCTCCTTATTGCCCTTAAATCCAAGGAAGGTCTCAAAAGGGATATCATGTCCCTCTTTAATCAGTGGCGTCCCACATCGCGGGCAATTTCGGTCTGGCATATCACATCCTGACATACCCTTCTTGGCATAAGGAGCAACATATTCTGAATCAAAATCAACAAAATGACATTTTGGACAGATATAGTGGGCGGAGAGCGGATTAACCTCCGTAATTCCTGCCATGGTAGCGACAAAGGAGGAACCAACCGAACCTCGGGATCCTACCAGATAGCCGTGGTCATTGGAATCCCACACCAGTTT
The DNA here is from genome assembly GCA_036310685.1 of Lachnospiraceae bacterium. GTDB lineage: Bacteria > Bacillota > Clostridia > Lachnospirales > Lachnospiraceae > Anaerobutyricum. The sequence goes on from JAXJRI010000094.1 coordinate 4,823, forward strand.
CTGGGCGATAATGTACATAACGGCAAAACCATTGGAGATGATAGAATGAAGTTCCCTCTTCAGTCTCTCCTCAACAATCGTCGGAAGCTCTGGTCCATAAATCTCATGAGCTCTGTCATAGCAGATCTTTGTCAAAGTCTCATCCGAATGCGGAATGACCGGCGGACATTTATCCGGATGCACTGGGGAGATCTTCTCGATCATATCTGCCACCTTGTTGGTGTTAGTGATCACCACTTCTCTGGCCCGGTCTTCTCCAAGATAAGCGAACTCCTCTAGCATCTCCTCTGTCGTGCGAAAATACAGCGGTGCCTGACGGTCCGCATCTTTAAAACCTTTACCCGCCTGCAGAATTCTTCGATATTCCTCATCTTCTGGATTCAGGAAATGCACATCTCCGGTTGCCACCACTGGTTTTCCGTAGCGGTCTCCCAGCTCCAGAATCTTGCGATTGTAATTCTTAAGATCTTCTACCGTGCTCGCCTCATAGTGATTACTTTCCAGCATAAATTCATTATTACCGAGCGGCTGAATCTCCAGATAATCAAAGAAGTTTACAATCTCGGCCAGTCTCTCCTCACTCTCACCACGAACTACCGCGTCGAAAAGTTCTCCAGCAGCGCAGGCAGAACCTAAAATCAATCCATCTCGATATTTATTAATCAGACTCATCGGCATGCGGGGACGTCTGTTAAAGTAGTCTACATGTGAGGCGGATACCAGACGGTTCATGTTGACTCGTCCTGTCTCATTCTTAATCAGAATGATGCCGTGATAAGTCGGCGCTTTCTTAATAAGGTCAGCGGAAGTCTGTCCCATCTGGTTAAGGGCTGTCACATCCGTCACGCCTTTTTCCTTTAACATTGCGATAAAGCGAATAAAGATTTCCGCTGTCACTCTGGCATCGTCAACCGCTCTGTGATGATGCTCCTGTTTGATTCCCAGATGCTTACACAAAGTATTCAGTTTAAATTTGCTAAGGCCTGTCAGCAGAAGTCTTGCAAGCTGCAGAGTATCAAGGACTGTGAAATCCGTCTGATATCCCAGCTGTCTGGCTTTCTCCTCGATAAAGCTGACATCAAAGGAAGCATTATGGGCAACCAGACTGCAGCCTTTACAGAAATCTAAGAATTCCGGAAGAATCTCTTCCACCGTCTTAGCATCCTTGACCATATTGTCATCAATGCTGGTAAGCTCAGTGATTCGATATGGAATCGGCCTCTCAGGATTGACAAAGACACTGTAATGGTCTGTCACTTCTCCTGCCTGAACTTTAACCGCACCGATCTCAATAATGTTATCGTGCACCGGGCTGAAGCCTGTCGTCTCCAAATCGAAAACCACATAGTCATCCATCAGACTCTGCCCCTTCTCATTGAGAACCAACTGCTTTAAGTCATCAACAAAGTATCCCTCCACACCATAGATAATCTTGAAGGGCTCATCCATGGTGATGCAGTGATTGGCAATAGGAAATGCTTGAAGGACTCCGTGGTCTGTGATGGCAACTGCCTTATGACCCCAGGCCTTTGCCGTCTTAATCATCTGACCGATATCGACCACACTGTCCATGTCACTCATGACGGTATGCAGGTGGAGTTCCACTCTTTTCTCCAGACTCTTATCCATCCGCTTGACACGGAAATCCTGAGTCGGCTTAATACCCGCAATGGAAGACAGAGTCAGGTCATGCTCGAAGGTATCCGTTCTCGGCATACCCTTAACCTTATAGAATCTCCCTTCCTCAAAACGCTCTAGGAAATCAGGAAGTTCTTCATTCTTCAGAAAAACTTTACCGACAATCGTATCCGAAAAATCTGTAATCGTAAAGCTGACAATGGAACGCTGTCTGCGAATCTCACGAACTTCAATCTTAATCACCTGGCCCCTGACAACGATCATACCGATCTCATCAATGACCTCAGAAAGAGGTACAATCTCCCCGTCACACTCGCGACCGTAGATGATATCTGGGTCCTTGCTTCTTCTTCGGGAAGAAGAGGCAAACTGCTGATTCCTCGCCCTCTCCTCAAAATAGCTGCCACCAGCAAAATAGGACTTCTTCTGGGAGGAATCCTTATCTTTCTTCTCAGTCTCCTCTCCCTCATGGGCCTTAACCTGGTCCATAATCTGTCCGACTTCCACATTCAGTAAGTGCTCTCTTGACTTATAGAAAGCCTTCTTCGACTCCTCTGTAAAATTAAAACCGACCTCCACATCCATGTGGAAACGGTGAGCGAACATCTCTACCAGATAAGTCTTAATCTTCTCAGACTTCTGTCTTGCCATGATGGAATCTTCCATCAGCAGGGTAATAATATTTCCATCGACACCGTACTGACTTCTAGATAGAAGGATATACTCCACCTTTCCGATATTCTTCACATCATAAAGAATACTCTCCCAATATTCCGGCAGAAGCTGAGCCAGCGTATACTGGCTGGAAAGCTCATAAGTATCATCAATCTTTAAGAAAATGCGGTGATTTCCGAATAATTCTTTCTTTAAATCATAGGCAATCTTATTGACCTGCCTTTTGGACATAAGATGAGGGCTCCTAAGATGAATCACAAGCTCCCTCTTCCCCTTATACATGACAATTTTCGTCACAATCACCTTTGAGAGGAGGTATTGCAGATTGTCCGGGATCGTAAACTCTGGAAATACTTCTGTAAACTTTCGACCTTTCTCCATCAGAATCCTCCTAACTTTCTTCTTTCGTACATTAATATCTGGATCATCTCTTCTTGTGGCGAAAAAACAAGCTGAAGGGCACCGCACTTCACTTGCATACTTGGAAAAAGAAAGGAGAGATGACCAATCTCATCTCTCCTATTTTAAAGGATAACATCTTCATTTGCAATATATGTAAGGTCGAAAGAATCTTACATTATTACTGCATAGTTTCTGCTCATGCATGATATTAATACAGGTAGTTCAAACTATTTTACACTGACTTCCATCTGAGCCTACCCTCCGCCCTGTCCTATCTGCTCCTTATCTTATTTAGAATCTAGGTAAGGAACAGCAGGACAATACGGCTTAGGTGGAAGGTCAGCTATCAAAATAGCATAAATAGGTAGCGTAAAAAGGCAGAGAACCTATCATAGATCCTCTGCTTTCCTATTATCTCTATCGTATCTATATCGTAGTGTCAAGAACTCACATCCCTACTTGTAAGCAAGCTTACATGGGATGGTGAGTTTTGACACTTGAGTCATCTTAATAGAAGCTGTAATAATATGGGTTATCACCATAGCCATAATAACTGTTGTCTCTGTCATTAGAGTAGCCGTACGGGCTGTCATACTGTCCATTGGAATTGCCATAGTATCCACCGTTTTGTCCGCCGTTTTGAGTTCCATTCTGGCTGATAGTAGAAGAAGATCCCGTGCTCTCTCCTTTCTCCAGCTTTGCTAAGATAGATTTGGCTGTGGACATTGGGATGGCGTATCCCATACCCTCTACAGAGGTGTCTTCTAACTTCGCATTGTTGATACCAATGACTTCTCCGTCGGTGTTGACTAGAACTCCGCCACTGTTTCCAGGATTGATCGCAGCATCGGTCTGAATCAGCTTCATGGAGCCGGTATCGAAGGTTACGGTACGGCTGGTGGCGGAGATGACACCAGTAGTGACAGACTGTCCATAACCTAAGGCATTGCCGATTGCAATAACTGACTGACCGGCTTTCAGGTTATCAGAATCTCCCAGAGTTGCCACTTTGATCGCGGATTGGGTGCTGGATGAAAGATCAGAGAGATTGACGGAAATGACAGCCAGGTCATTGGTAGAATCTGTTCCGACGATGGTCGCATAGGCAGATTTTCCATCGTTAAACGCGACAGAAAGCTGATTAGCCCCCTCCACTACATGATAATTGGTTGCGATCATGACTTTATCGGAAGTCTTACTGATGATAAAACCAGAACCTGCACCCTCAGTCTCCTGTTCCTGTCCACTCATCATGCCATACATAGAGTTCCCATTGCTAGTGGAGACACTTGTGATGGCAACCACGGATGGGAGTACCTGACTGGCAACTTTCTCAGAGGTTGAGGTAGTGGAAGAAGTTTTGGTTGCGTTGGCAGTCGTAGTAGAGAAAGTGGCAGAACTTGTTGTATGAGCTGCCTGCCATCTGCTGCCGGCATAATTGATTCCTACACCTGTACTTCCAGCGATTAAGCCAAAGGCTAAAGCTGCAGCAGTATACTTCATCCAAGGCTTTCTTCCGCCGAACCGGTTTGTCTTCTTATCAGGTTTCTTTTGATCGTGGTTATTAACTGTATCAGAGTTGAAATCACTATTCTGGTTAACATTTTCTTCTTTATTTTCGAAATAATACATATAAAAATCCTCCTTCATCAGAATCATCTGGATCAGTGTTGTCTCTTAATTGATGACTCTATTATAAGTAGGATTTTTGAACAGAATCTGTTCAATTAGTGAATAAATGTTGATGAATCTGTGGCGAAAATATGAACAGATTACTCCACCTTGACTGGAATGGACATGTAATTGAACACACCCTTGGCGGTAGCTCTGCCCTGATCATCGCGGATGATGACATCATAGATCATCTGACGCTTGCCACGCTTTACTTCTATGGCAACTGCAGTCAGGTACTTCGTATTAAGGGCTGGGCGTAGATAATAGAAGGAAGCGTCGCTGGTAGCCACATGACCGCCATGAGAGGCTGCTGCTGCGCCTGCTGTGGCGTCAGCTAAAGTGTAGGAGACACCGCCCTGAACACTGCCTGCCGGGTTGCGCATCTGCTCTACTACTGGAACTTTAGCCTCAGCGTATCCATCGTCGACCTTGGTGATAACAATACCGAGCCACTTAGCAAATTGGTTTCGCTCATTACGAAATTGTCTGATCTCCTCAAAAGTCATGATATCCCTCCTTGAAATGTGAAAAGGGACTCCCATGGAAAAGATGTACCATGAAAGCCCCTTACGTATTCTTAATTATCTGCCAGGAAATACTGGTTCATCTGCAGGTGCCTCTGCAAGGAAATGATTAATATCATCAATGATAACGCTCATTGCTGCATCGTCATAACCATGAACATATCCTGCCTGCTGAATGGATTCTCCTGCAGCTGCTCCGCAGAATACACAGTGCATGCCCTCAGCCATTAAGAGGTCAGCGACACGTGGATCTACGCGTAATGCTTCAACAACTGTCATATCTTTTGTAATCTTCTTAACTGCCTTATCAGCCATAATAGATCTCCTTTGTCCTTAAATATGATGAATATAGAATAAAAAGGTGGTTAAATAGTTAAGTTACTGTGGGAGATAGCTTCTCCAGTCAAGACTGACATTGCCATCCTCCTCAAGAATGCAAGGAATTCCAATCTTGCCCTTTGCCCTCTGTTCCTCGAACAGTGGACTGTTATCACGAATCTTCAGAAAGTTTTTGAGATTCATCAGACTCTCGTTAATGTCGCAAAATTCAAAATCAATTCCAGCAGCAGTGTATTTTTCAACACATTCTCTGCAGAATGGACATAAATTACTTCCCATTACTACTAACATTTTTACACCTCTCTTATAAACTGTATTCCGTTAAATAGTGTACAATTTATTATGTGGGTATCATATCATAAGATGAATACTTTGTAAATACCCACTTTACTGAAGCTGGCCTTTCACGTAGACCCCCTTCTCGGTCACGACTTTATCGAAAGACTGGTCGTGAAATTCTGTTGGGATATCATCACTAATAATCTTCTCCCGACAGATGATTGCAGATGGGCAGTCAGGAATCTGTTTAAAGTAGCGGTCGTAGAAGCCACCGCCATGGCCCAAACGATTGCCTTCGTGATCACAGGTAAGGCATGGAATCACTGAGAAATCGATCTCTCTAGCTAAGATCATAGGTGCATTCTTAGCTGGCTCCCAGAGTTTATACTTTCCTTCGCTCTCCTTTAAGTCATCTAAAGATGTGATAAGCTTGGCATCCATAAATCCCCTGCGGATGCAGAGAGGAACAGCAACGCGCTTTCCATCCTCTAATGCCTGCAAAAGAAAAGGTCTGGTATTAATCTCATGTTCTGTTCCAACAAAACAGAACACAGTTTTAGCAGCCTGATATTCTGGCAGAGCTAAAAGATTGTTTACGATTGCCCGATCGGCTTCCTTCTTATAAGTGTCATCAAGCGCTGCGATTCGGGAATAAACCTCTTTTCGCAGGACTTTCTTTGCTTCCATTGTATCCATTATTATACTCTCCTCCTAGATGTTGTACCTTCTTATTATAACAAATAATTGAAAAAGAGACCACTGTATCTTGTGGTCTCTGAAAAAATTCTGCATATATGAAATTGTGATTAGATGATGTAATACCAGGTATCGTCTTGATCAAGCTCCTTGTGCTCAGGTGCCTTATCTTTGTCGTATTTGATAATCAGCTCCTGATTCTTGACATTGACTCTGGCACCAGCAGGTACGGATGAAGTGATAAAGGTGTTACCGCCGATAACGGCTCCTTCACCGATGATGGTATCACCGCCTAAGATAGATGCTCCGGAATAGATTGTTACATTATCTTCAATGGTAGGATGACGTTTCTTATTCTTTAGTCTCTGACCACCTCTAGTAGAAAGAGCTCCCAGTGTGACACCTTGATATACTTTGACATTCTCTCCGATGACCGTGGTCTCACCGATAACAATACCCGTACCATGGTCGATGAAGAAGTACTTGCCAATGGTAGCTCCTGGGTTGATATCGATTCCGGTTTTGCTGTGTGCATGCTCTGTCATGATACGAGGAATCAGAGGAACGTTCATCTGATAAAGTTCGTGAGCGATACGATAGACTAGAGTTGCATACATACCAGGATAGGAGAAAATGATCTCATCTTTATTAAATGCTGCTGGGTCTCCGTCGAACTCTGCCTGTACATCGGTCTCGATATACTCACGGATTGTAGGAATCTTCTTGATAAACTCAATAGTAGTCTTTTCCGCACAGTCACGACGCTCAATCTCTGAGCAGCCCCCACACTTGTCATCGAATTTCAGGACGAAGGTAATCTGCTTGATCATATTAAAAATAACGTCCTCGAGCAGCATTGACAGGCTGTTTCTCATGGTATAGACACGATAGTTCTTATTACGGAAAAAGCCTAAGAACACAATCTTCTGCAGATTATCTAAGATATGAATGATCTCCGCTGTGTCAGGGTGATCAAATGTGTTCTCTTTATCGATATATTTATCACCGGTGTAGCTGCCCATCACAAGATCGATCAGTTCTTCCACCTTTTTACCATCTACGTTAAAATCCATAATTAGCCTCCACACAAATTAGTATCTACGTTAAATAAACGTAACTATATCTTATAATTTCAGAGACATTTTCTCAAGTATTTTCTGAAGTAAAATGATTAAATTCCTATCAATTTAGTTGCAATTAAAGAAATTTTAGCTATGGCTAACCAAGAAATGAGCATGGAGTGGTGATTAGCTTAGGTTATTCTTTAAATTCTATGTGTTTCAGTTTCGTCTCGCGGATATTTGTGGAGGCGACAGTCTTCTGATAATCCTGCACCCATCTTCTGGTAATACCCAGATGTTGTGCGATATCCTCTTCATCTCCTCCCAGTGTATATAATAGAGATGCGCCAGATCGGCGGATTCGCATAGAAGTGACATGGTCAAGACCAGCTAAGATGCCATACCTTTTCATTTTCATAGAGATATAGGAACTTGTGATCTTTTTCCAACGGTCAGGGGTGATATAATGGCCATCTTTGACAGGGAGCTTAGGAATTAGCTCAAGCATATCATCAGTCAGTTCAATAAATTCGGTATGAAGCTGTCCCTTACGTTTCCGCTGAAGTCGATAACAGAGAACATCGGTGTCTTTATAGCGGACAAAACTGCCAGGACCGATCCCTGCTAGATCCGTTGTTTTTAAGCCCAGCTTATACATGAGGAGAAATAATAACCGATCTATGTCGGAATCAATGACACCGTAAAGCTGGTCAATCTCTTCGATATTAAGAGGAGAGACTTTCTCCTCTCCGTTACGGTATTTGGAGATATACTGACCCAGATATTTGGAAGAAAGATCTGTACTTTTTTCCAGATATTCTGTAATCGAAGTCAGGATAGATAATTTTTTACGAATTGTGCTGTATTTGAGTTTGCCATTAGCATTCTCTTCATTCAGCCAATCGACATAGGTGTCAACCTCCTTTTTTTGGGCATGGCAGAAAGCATCGTCTTCTCCTAATTTGTCATATAAGACTGCATTGAACTCCACTATTGTTTTGCGGTAATCTTCCCTAGTCTTTGGAAGTCGCAGCTTTGTTTCTAAGTATTCTTCGATTAGTGCTTTCTCAGTTTCGTACATAGGGAGCTCCTTTCTTGATTACTGGTATTGTTTTGGGCGGATAGTTGTTTTTATGTTTATATAAAATGTAGGAAGCGGGGTTATATTAGTAAATATATATTATGCGTACTCTCATATATATTATATCAAAATAATACTCTCTCTACAAGAGAAAAAGACCCAGGTTTCCCTAGATCTTTCCTAATTTATACTGCACTTTTTTTCATACATTCTACTGGATAACTTACATTAGAATTCTACTTTTGTATTGACCAGTTTCCCATTCTGGTTCTTCTCTGATCTAATCACAAAGTGGAAGATATTACAATCGGTCGTCAGATAGAAGTCTCTCTCTGGAAATACCTCCTGATTGTCTGCATCGAAGAACTGCTCCCCTCCGTTATGCCTTAATTCGTCCGCTGCCTTCTGGATATCGAAGTCTCTTCCCTCTAATAATAACTTGAGGTAATCCGCACAAAGCTCATCTTCCATGGTAGGTCTAAGTCCCGACTTACCCATAGGGACAATCGATACAACTTCTGGATTCTTCTTTAAGATATACTCTGCTATCGCCTGTGCATTCACCAGAGAACCCGTAATGATCTCTGAAGCTCCAACCGCATTGACTAAGCCCTGCGTTCCTGCACTCGTCGTATGAATGATCGTACGGCCTGATAAGTCCACATCTTCTATCTGAGATGGAGAATTTCCATAATCACATCCCTCCACCTGGGCTCCTCCTCTCTCTCCAAAAAGGATCCAGTCAGGATGCTGTCGTTTCAAAGAAAATGCCTCCTCCAAATCCCCAATGGGATATATCATCTTGGCTCCCTTCGCAAAGATATAGGCTTCCAGTGAAAAGGCGCGGAAGACATCAATAATGACGGTAAGCCCCTCCGCTTTTTTCGCTCCTTCAAGTAAATGTAAAATCTGTACTTTCATAATGTTGTCTACTTCCTTCGAAAGAAAAAGCGAACCCTGGATCAGAGGATCCAGGGCATCATGTTTTATATTATTTTGTCTTTACAGTTTTTGAAAGATTCTTGATCACAACTCCGTTAAGAACTGCTCTCTTGACATATGCTTCTCCGTACTGCTTTGTGAATGAAGAGATATCTTTCACACCGAGGAATGTCTGCATATCCTTCTTAGTAACCTTGATATTCTCTTTCTTAGCAATCGCATCTGCGATCAGGTACTGTTTTACAGTATCCTCGCTCTCACTGCGATATGCCTTTCTCAGCTCGTCTAAGCTCTTATATCCAAGAGTAGTAAGGTAATCCTTGATATCATAGCCACTCTGTTTCGCCTGAGCCTGAAGTCCCTCAATTGCAACATCAAGCTGAGTATCAATAATCTCATCAGGAATCTCTTTAAATTTAGAATTCTTCTCAAGATAGCTCCATAAAGCATTGGACATCTTGGAATCTTCTAAGTTAGTTTTTACTTTCTTTGTAAGCTCATCCGCAGTTTGTGCACCGTCTAAATAAGCACTGTTCTTTTTCACTAATTCATCTGTAAGCTCTGGAGTTACTGTCTCACCAATATAATTGATTTTAACAGTAAATACTGCTGCCTTACCCTGTAACTTCTTTACACTATAATTCGCAGGGAAGGTTACATTGACAGCAATCTGCTCACCTGGCTTATGACCAATCAGCTGATCCTCAAAATTATCGATGAAAGAATGAGATCCAATGGTCAGATCATATCCCTTTGCACTGCCTCCATCAAACTTCTTACCATCAACCTTTCCTACATAGTCGATGTTAACGCTATCACCGCTCTTGATAGCTCTGTCCTTCACCTTCTTTGTTGTCTGGAAGTTCTGAAGAATTCCAGCAATCTGTGTCTGAACCTCAGTGTCAGTAACCTCGACATTACTCTTCTTAAGTGTAATATTCTTATAATCAGGAAGTGTGACGATAGACTCCGCATCAACATCAGCTAATGTACCATCTTTATTCAGACCTTTGGAATAATCCACCTTAGCCTGAGTTGTGGCCTCCGCGGAAGTATTATTCTCCTTAGATGACTTAGTAGATCCGCAACCTGTAAGCATTGCTGCACTCATTACTGCAACAATTGCCAGAGTTAAAAACTTTCTCATCGTAAATGTCCTTTCTATTAACGTATGTTTTTGATCCATAAAAATGCATCACCGTATTATTGTACTATTATTTTCAAGGAGATGCAAGAAACAAAATGAATAGCCACTGGCGCTTCATTTTGCATGCCAAGGCAAAGATAATACGGAACATATGTTCTAATTCAGGGTGAAAAATAACCAGGCAAGAGAGAGAATCGCCTGGTTACTTTCCAACATAAAATCATCATAAGGTTCTTCGTTAAGGAACCATAAATATTGTATCTTTTCTATTAACATTTGTCAATATCGATTCAATAATTTTTAAAGGTTTTTTAAAGAAAATATCAATACGCCTCGCCTTCCCTATATAAGAAATACTATTAGTATGGCTTTCATGGAAAGCGCCTATCTTTCCTGAAGTGTAACTTGAATACTATCTCCAAAAGTCTTCCCAATCTTCTTGCGTATATCTTTTCTGACACCAATGATATGGCATTCTGTCCCCATATGTACGACCTGGCCGTCATAAGGTTCTCCATCAAATGTGGCATGAACAGGAACTCTTTTCTTGCCAAAAGTTTTAGGTACATCGAAAGGAACTTCCACATAAGCAGCATCCATATCTTCATTCTGAATCAATACGGCGTCAAAAGAAAATACCGGATAGTCCTCTGGAGAAGTACGGCAGACCTTATAAATTGGAGATCCTTTTGCCAGTTCATCTATCAGCTTATCCAGCATCCGAATCTTTTTCATCAGAGGATCCTCGATTGTTTCCACCTGAACACCACAGATCTTTCCAGTTATCAGCTCTGCTTTCTCATTCATATGAGGGGCTTCCCCAAAAAATGTTTTATAACTGACCTCCATCTTAAGCTGCTGGTCCAGACCCTTCTGGTCATATCCTGTAAGCCAACAGGTAACCTGATCGACTTCTTCCTTGCTTCTACCCTTATTCATCGCTTTTTGTACCAACAGTGGGTATACCTTACTGATTTTCATACTGTAAACTTTTTCAGGTTTCATCCTAGTACCTCCAAATATTCACCTTCCAATCGAATTCAGCGAGAATGAACAGGCTGCATTAAAGAAATCTGCAACTGTATTGAAAGATGTGATAAATAGTCTGAATTTATAATATTTCGTACCATGCTACAAGAATAGCAGCAGTAATCATGATCATTCATCATCGATTCACTGCTGCTGGCACAACATGATTATGTATTGGCTCTCCATTTTCATTAGACCAAAAAAATACTTTGTATCCACTTACTGTAAATAAACTAGGCAATCTTGATTCCTCCAGAAGCTGCATATTTATATAACAGATGTGCATTACTCTGTAATAATTTAAGAAAGAAAGCAATCTCCTTCTCGGAATATCCCTTCTTTATAATCCAATGATATGTTGGCAGTTCACATCTAGCAGTATCAAAGTCACCTTCCTCATTCGGACGCTCAAAATGAACAATCACCTTATTTTCTCCATCTTTCTCCAACAACTGTGAATGACAAATTTCAGTACCATCCGCTAATGTCATATATGGATACATCATCTCAACATCCCTCCTTATTCCTGCGCCAACTCTCACAGAATCTTTTCTTCAACTATATATTACTCGACTTCCAATGCTTTGAAAAGGGAAAACTTTCATCATGGAGTGAAAAGGACAGGCATAAAATATCCCCGGGTTCTGAAAGGTTCCCGGGGTATTCTCATCCTGCAAAATCCAACACACTCTGACAGCTCTGTGCCAGTCCCAATCTGTAAAGTCTATATACCTGCTCTACCGTCTCAATCATGTTCTGTCTAACTGTCTCAGATGCCATTGCTTCCTGAAGACTCACCGTGCGACGAAGGATTGGGAAGAAAGCATCAATTCCGTGATTATTGTTGTAATTCAAAGTCCTGTTTGCCATGCTTACAGATTGGGCACTCCCAGTCATCCGGAAGGTCTGCAAATGGAACCCCTTCCTTAGCTTCGTCGTATACATATCCACAGATTCTGCATACATATACCTTGCCAGTGCTCTCCTGTTTCTTAGGCTGTGGTTTTACGTTAGAATGATAATAAGCATAAGTCATACTTGGCTTATCAGATAAGACATCTCCATCCGTCACATCAGCGATAAAGAGAACATGAGATCCAAGGTCTATCTTATTCACTACCTTAAGAGATAGATAAGCGTTGCATCCCTTGGTAATGTATGGTATGCCGTTCGATGCTTCCTTACAATCGGAAAAATCAGCAAACTTATCTTTATCTCTTCCACTGGAGAATCCAAAATGATGGAAAAGATCAAACGGTGCGCTCTCATCGATCATGGATACATTAGCCACTCCTGTCTTCTCCAATACCTCTTCCGTGTAATTAGCCTTATTGACTGTGATCGATACACGGTTCGGCTCCGTCGTCTGCTGCATGGCAGTGTTGATAATACATCCATTTGCCTTCTTCTCATCCTTTACCGTGAGTACAAACAGACCATACGTCAGGTTAAACATTGCTTTGTTGTTCATAATATTCTCCTCCTTCAAACCAACTTGATATCTTATTGATACCTGGACCTATTATACCATGAAGTGGTGATTAGCACCACGAAAATGCGAATGAAGGTGAGGACCTAGGGAATCGCAAAGCGACGGAACAATCCGTAGTCACTTCTGACACCTATATCATACTTTATCTTAACATCTATCTTTTACCTTATTTTTAAACAACTTAAGTCTGAGTGATGGTATAATAATCGGTAATATCAATCATGAATGGAGAAACTATAGGAGGCTTTTATAGATATGTTGTTTGGAAATGCTATCAATTATTCTGAGAATGCTCATCAGTTAGAGCCAATAGACGAGGTCAATGGCTTTAAGATCCGTCCTGGATATTATGAACTGATGGGAGCCAGTGTTTTGGAGTGTGGAGTCAATTTCACTGTTCAGACCAAAGAGGGAACCAGTATAGAATTATTGCTTTTCCATCGAAAGGAAGACGAACCTTATGCTACCATTCCATTTCCTAAAGAATATCGGATTGGCTGTGTTTACTCTATGATTGTCTTTGATCTTGACGTTGAAGAATTTGAGTATGCTTACCGAGTAGATGGTCCCTATGATCCGGCTCGAGGTCTGCTCTTTGATAAGCGTAACATCCTGCTGGACCCTTATGCTTATGCAGTGACCGGACAAAGTGTCTGGGGACAGCAGCTTGAGGAAGGACATTTTTACAAAGCCAGAGTCGTAAAGCATAATTTCGACTGGGGTAAGAATTCTAATCCACTCCTTCCCGAGGAAGATGTCATCATCTATGAACTTCATGTCCGCGGTTTTACTAAAGACCCTTCCTCCGGAGCAGCGACTCCTGGTACTTTCCATGGAATTATGGAGAAGATTCCATATCTGAAAAAATTAGGGATCACTGCAGTTGAATTAATGCCGATTTTTGAATTTGACGAGACCAGAGATTCCAGAGAAGTGGATGGAAAAAAATTATTGGACTACTGGGGATATAATCCGATCTCTTTCTTTGCCCCAAACACTTCTTACAGTTCAGGAATTGAATATAATCACGAGGGTCTGGAATTAAAGAAATTAATACAGGAAATGCATAAGAATGGGATTGAGATCTATCTGGATGTCGTATTCAACCATACTGCGGAGGGCAATGAAGACGGACCTACCTTCTCCTGGAAGGGATTTGACAACCGGATTTATTATATTCTCATGCCTGGTGGATATTATTACAACTTCAGCGGCTGCGGCAACACCTTAAACTGCAACCATCCAATGGTCCAGAAGATGATTCGAGAATGTCTGCGACATTGGACGATTGAGTATCACGTGGATGGTTTTCGATTTGATCTTGCCTCAATCTTAGGTCGTGGTCAGAATGGAGCACCGCTGAGCAGTCCTCCAATTCTGGAAGAACTGGCTGGAGACTCTATTCTTTCGGATGTCAAACTGATTGCCGAAGCCTGGGATGCCGGAGGTCTTTATCAAGTGGGAAGTTTCCCATCCTGGAAACGTTGGGCAGAGTGGAATGGCCGCTACCGTGATGACATGAGAGATTTTTTGAAGGGTGACATCAGTAAGATTGAGATTGCAGCAAACCGAATCACAGGTTCTCATGATCTATATCCCCCTGCGAAACGAGGAACTTCCGCTTCCGTGAACTTTCTCAACTGCCATGACGGTTTCACTCTCTGGGATATGTATTCTTACAATGAGAAGCATAATGAGGCGAATGGGTGGAATAACACGGATGGTGCCAATGATAACCGAAGCTGGAACTGTGGAGCTGAAGGCGAAACCGATGACCCTGCCATCCTTGCACTTCGGAAAAAACTCTGCAGGAATGCCATGGCTGCCCTCATGATGAGCCGTGGAATGCCAATGTTCTTCGCGGGAGATGAATTTTTGAATTCTCAGAAAGGTAATAATAATGCCTATTGCCAGGACAATTCAACCGCCTGGCTCAACTGGAACGACTTAACAAAGAATCAAGACCATTTTCAGTTCACTCAGTTTATGATCCGCCTGAGAAAGACACACAAGGTTATCAGTCGAAATACGCAGTATTCTTTTGCCGGATATCCTGATATCACCATCATCCATCCAGACAATAATAGTAAAGTACTTGGCGTGATCTATGCAGGACGAAACCAAACCAACGATGCCGACGATATCATCGGCATTGCCCTAAATGTCTACTGGGAGCCGCAGACACTCGAGATGCCTGCTCTTCCAACTGGAATGACATGGTTTCTCACCGTAGATACCTCTGGAATACTCATTAATGATTACTGTGTAGACGATTACCGCCCATATCCGACAGGAGATTGCATCACCCTCCCAGCACGGTCCGCAATCATCTTTGTAGCAAAATAAGAGAGATTACATTTCAATGTTCAATCTTTTCAAAGATTATAATAAGCGGTATTGTTCTTTCCGATACCTCTCCTGCTCTTCTGCCCGATCTAGCTGTCCGAGCATCGCTGGAATATCTTGATTTAAGGTTCCTCGCAGGCTGATATAGTTGGAAGGATGATTCGACCGGAAGATGGTTCCCTGAGAATCGACATGGTTAAGAAAGATTCTCATCTCTTCCACCACTTCATCTGGTGTGAGTAGTTCCATCTTTCCCTGGCGAATCTCCTTTATCAGCGGTGCCGGCTCCTCTAACAGGAGAGTAAGAAAGCCCAGATATTCTGGCTTTATTTTTGTGACCAGGTCCGCAGATTTCAGCGCATGCTCCTCTAGCAGCTTCCTGCCGCCCAATCCCGAGATCAGTGTCAATGAGAGTGCAATACCAGCTTCTTTCAGTAATTTTCCAGCTGTGATCATCTCCCCAACCGTCACATGCTTCTTAATCTGTTCTAAGACGGTCTCATCCCCCGATTCTGCCCCGACATACACCATAGTAAGTCCCGCTTCTCTTAATCTGATCAAGTCTTCTTTTCCTTTGCGCACCACGTCTTTAGCAGTCGCATAGGACGTGACTCTTCTGCAATAAGGAAATGCTGTCCTGATATAATCTAAGATTTCCAATAACATCCCTGTAGGTATGGTAAGTGCATCTCCATCTGCTAAAAAGATTCGAAGTGGATAATTTCCATAGAGCTGACTCATCTCGCGAAGGTCCCGGAAAATCTCTTCCTTTGTTCTTATCCGAAACTTCTTGTCTTTATACATACTGCAGAATGTGCAGGTATTATTGGCGCATCCAATCGTCACCTGGATAATCAGACTTCTCGCCTCGGAAGGCGGACGATAAACTGAACCTTCATACTCCATGCAGATCACCCCTTTATTTCCTTTAAATTTACTTTTTTAATCTCTTTTTTGGAGGATGTTTTCCGAAACTCCTCTTGCTCTTCTGTCTTCTGCTGCAATCTTCTGGTCGGTCCAGTCATCCACAAGTTTTCGCAGTTCCTCAAAGTAAGGCGAGATCTTCATCTGTTCCTTGCCGTATGTCTTCTGTAGATCATACTCCAGAGGAAGCCAGGTATTGATATCCGATTCATTGTGAGAGATCACAGCCTCTAATTTGTCGAGTGCTTTTGCCACGCACCCTTCTCTGGTCGTTTGCATGTTCCACTCGTTAAGAAGTTCGGACCATTCCTCACGGTCCTCCTCAGGAAAGCTGTCCACCCAGTCAGCATAGAGATCTTCTTCCTTCTTCTCATCATTGGTATTCTTCTCGAAAGCAGGGATATCCCCGGTAAATGCTTCTCCCAGATCATGAATCAGGCAGATGCGGATCACCTTATCCATGTCGACGTCGGCAAATTCCGGTTCGTTCTCCAATAACATTGCCATCAGGGCAATTCTCCAGGAATGGTCTGCGATACTCTCCTTCCGGTCGGCTTCTATCCAGCAATGCCTGGTATTCTTCTTTAGCCTGCCTGCAAGGGACAGAACTTTCAGTAATTTTTCAGGTCTCATATGATTGCTCTCCAAATCAACCAAGCATTCCCATCTCAATCTCTTGAAACAGGGATGTTATCTATACTGTGATGTGTCTGAGATGTCCCGCTAAGCTTACCTTCCTGCTCAGTCCGTCATCTTCATACAGGTCGTACTCTGCTTTAGTCTGATCGAAGCTGATGAGCGTAAGCTGATCTGTCGGAATCTCTTCCGTGTTCTCTCCTCCATGGGCAAGTGGAAGGATATGCCCCTTCCTTAAGAAGAGGACCACCTGGTCAAGAGGAATCTCGATATAATGATGTCCCTTCGGTAAGACTCTCTCTTCTGTCACCTGAGCATCTTTTCCAAATCGGATCAGCTTCATCTCCTCTGGAAGATAAACCACACGGCCGACCGCATTCTGCTCATAAACCGGTGCGATCATGATACTCTCCCCGATCATCAGCTGATCTTCCGTTCTTCTGGCGATAGGATCCTCCTCCCAGACAAAGCCCAGGGGACTAGCATACATGGTATTTGTCAGGGCCGCTTTCATGAACTCGCTATAGAGATATGGAATCAGACGATAACGAAGACGTATGATGTCTCTCTCGGCGGACGGATCTCCAAAGATATAAGGTTCTTGTCTTCGGGAATCCGCGGTCGAGTGATTGCGCATAAGAGGCATAAAGATTCCCAGCGCCAGCCAGCGAAGTAGAAGGTCCTCTGTAGTGTCGGAGCCGAATCCTCCCAGATCTGCCCCGGTATAGAGGAAACCGCACATATTAAGAGATGGCAGCATCTTAAGACTTAAAAGGAGATGGGACCACCAGGAACGGTTGTCTCCCATCCAGATTCCGCTCAATCGGTGCATGCCGATATAGGAAGCTCTGGAATAGAGAAGAATCCTCTTGTCAGGCTCCATCTGCTCAAAAGCATCGGCTGCGGCCTTGGTCATATAATAACCGAAAAGATTGTGAACCTTATCATGACGGACCTTTTGTCCTCTGTAATTATGGTAGAAATCGCGGTAGTCACCCTCATTATTGGCAAGGGTCTTCACGATGTCCTGGAAATGGAAATAACTGTAGACATCCAGATTCTCCTGCTTGTAGGTTGCAATCTCGTCCAGCACTTCCTGGAGATGTTTCTGAGAGTAAAAGATGGCAGGCTCATTCATATCATTCCAAAAGCCATCAATCCCCTTATCTACCAGGCGACGATACTTCTCACCAAACCATTGTCCTGCCTCTTCGTTGAGGACGTCTGGAAAATGACATCTTCCAGGCCAGACTCCGACCGTATAATCCTTGCCTTCTTGGTCTTTACAGAAATAGCCCTTCTCCCTACCTTCCTCGTAGACATCATAGCCCGGCTCAATCCTGATTCCCGTATCGATGATCGGAATCAGATGGATTCCCTGGTCCTTCATATCGGAGACCAGCTGTTCAAAATGAGGAAATCTCTCCCGGTCGATCGTGAAATCTTTGTACCGTTCCATATAGTCGATATCAAGATTGATCATATCCAGTGGGATGTGGTTCTCCCTGTAATTGCGGGCTACCTCCCTGATATCTTCTTCGGTCTGATAACCCCACCTGCTCTGGGCGTTACCGAAAGCCCAGCGTGGAGGAAGATAGCTCTGACCGATCAGGGTTCGGAACTCTTTCACCACATCAGCCGGATGTTCCCCTGTAATCTGATAAAGCTCATAATTCTCTTCTTCCACCGTGATCTTCAGCTGGTCTAACTTTGTATAGCCAACGTCAAAGGTGATCTTTCCAGGAAAATCGATAAAAAGCCCAACGTTCTTCTGACCCGAGATCAAGAGAAAGTTATGAGCCCCGTAGAGAGAAGTCTTGGTTTCTAAGTGGTCAGGATCATCTGTGCAGCGGCTGACATAGATCCAGCCACGCTTATTAATTCCCCTGACATGCTCTCCTAAGCCATAAACAATATCTTCTGGCTGCAGCTGACAGGATAAGACATTTCCCTCCCTTGTAAGCACCCCAGGATCACCCTGGTCAATCTCAGGCTTTTTTAGAATTGCTCCTGTCTCAATCGGTTTGCCGTAAACATATCTCTTAATCATCGTATCATCTCCTCTACGGACTCATGACTTCCGTATCCATGGCTGTGTTATGTTACAATTCTTATTACATGATTATAAAATATTTTGTTCCATAAAGGAAGTATGTAGGGAAAAGACAATATAATATTTATCGTACTAATATTCTGTTGATCGATCCATATCACCGGATTCCAGGGTACCATTTCCGTTAATCTGAACATAATAGGAACCGTTATCATTCTCCTGGATCCCATACTTGGTCTTCTTGACAAGTCCCTTATCTAAGAGATACTGGGTACCTCCCTCTACCTTCTCAATATCGGAAAGTTCAAAGGTCTGATACTTCTCATAGATCTCCTTATAGGTATCTTCCAGATCAGGAATCCATAACTGTCCGGTCCCGTAATTATAGATCACACAGCAGGAACCATACAGGGGTGCGGACACGACATAGAGATCATAACCGTCGCCATACTTCATATGTTCGGCATATTCATGAAACATCCTACCAAGCTTCTTCATATCAGCCTTCCTCTGTTCATTGGAAAGACTGATCCAATCATAAGTACCCTTGGCAGTGTTCGGAGTGACCATCATAACCACAGTCTTCTTGACTGCATCACTTGAGGATGCCCGAAGAGAATATAAGTACTGATACTGCCCGCTCGGCAGACGAATCCCATTATGTTCTCCCAATTCATTTCCATAATAATTTAAAAACTTATTCGACATATCCCGTTTTGGGAGCCCGCCGCATGCACACAAGTTCAATACAAGTATCAGCGAAATTCCTAGCAGAAGCACTCTCTTCCTCATAAATATACCCTCTCAACTCAAATGCTACTCAAAAATCAATGTACAAAATTACTATTGTACTCCATGTTAAGCTCCGCAATCTCTTTCTCTCCGTCGATATATGGCTGATAGAAGCTCTCCGTCCGTCCGCCGCCAAGATTATCGCAGCCGTTGCAGAATTGGCATTCCTGCCCGCAGACAGCCAAACTCTTTTTTACGATTTTAATCCGTTCTTCTCGGGTGGTGTCCTTTATCAATATCGATTTAAAAGCCATTTTATACGCTCTCCCTTCGTTTTACTAAGTGCATTTTTGTCATAAAATTTAATTAGAATGTGGTTGATATCAGTAAATATTTTCCATAAATTATTAACATTATCTTCTAGATATTTACAGATATTAGTCGATTTTTTTATCTTTTCAAAAAATCCCACCAGAACATCTGTTTGTCATCATTTTGGCTCTGTGTGAACCACATAAACTTAGATAACACTCCATAACACTTCCAGGGTCTTTTTTGAAAAAATGAATCAACTTACTTAAATTCCTGTAAAACAGCTAAATCAGTTATCATTTTTTGGTACCAAATACTCAAACTCTGAGAAATCGTAGACCGGAAAAACCGGTTCATAAATATGCAAATCTTGAATAATTCCTTCTAACGCGTCAGCAAGATCAACCACTGGGATTCTTCTCTTTCTGGATACATAAACACGATCCGTAAATTTCGCACTGGCATGTCCCATCGCATTAGAGACGCTTTTCAGTGGGACCCCATTCTCTACCAGATTGGTGGAATAGGAATGTCTGAGATCATGAAAAACCATACCTTCTGGCAATCCACAGCTCGCCGATAATTTCTTAAAGGCAGTGTAGACAGATGTTTTATTGTATCCCCTTCCATCTGCCTTCCAGGAAAGGAAACCATTTGGATTGAATCCGGGATCCTGCTTTCTTAGTATCTGTAGCCGGGCATGTGCAGCAACGATCTCATCAATTGCGAAATCTGGAAGCGGGACTGTTCGAACAGAATGAGGTGTCTTGGTCTTAATAAGAGAAGTAGTTCGGGTCCGGTAGTCCTCACAACCCTGAAGATTTCTTCCAATCTGACGATGAACGAGTAATGATTTCCCAGAGATATTGATATCATCAAAGGTCACTCCCGCTGCCTCACTGATCCGAAGACCAGCAACTGCTCCCAGAAGAAAGATCAGATAGCAATTTGAAAAATCCTCCTTGGCTTTCAGCAAAAATTCTGACAGCTTTTCCGCAGAGATAATGATCGGTTCTCTCTTTCTTTGCGGACGAGGTCCTCTGTCTTTCTTGGCTCGTTCGATCGCGGCTCTGGAAGGATTGGTTCGAATGAACTCTTTACGTTCTGCCAACTGAAAAACTTCCCGGATTACACTACAGGCACTTCGAAAAACACTGTAATAGGGTAGACTGTTCATAAAATTTATCAGATCCTGTCTGGTCACCTTATCGATCTTAACGGATTCCGGAAAATATGTTATCAGGTATCTTTCGATCAAAGAACGATAGCTGTTGAAGGTATTGTACGGACAATCTTCCTGTTTTACTTTTATCTCATACAGCCAGTACTCCGCAATCTGGATGAGCGAAAACCGATAGGGAAAAAATCTTCCCTGGTATAACCTTGCGATCATTTGCTCCTTGGCTTCCTTTGCCTCAGTCTTGGTACGAAAAGTAATCTTCTCATACATCTTACTGTCTCCAGATTCAAAAATAAATCTTACACGAAATCCATATTTCTTATTTACTTTTACAAGACCGCCTTTGACATCCCACTTTACAATTCTCCCATAGAATAGACGCTGATCCAATCGAATGGCAGGAAGGGGCCTGCCCTTTTCATCATAACGAGCCATTACGCACCTGCTTTCTACGATTCAGTGCAGTGATAGGGTTCTCCTGCTGCAAGAAATCTCGAATCATATCATGACCCTGGTCGATTCCAATATAGATATTAAAAGTAGTATAAATATTAGAATGACCCAGCATCTTGGATATCTTTTCGATCTCTTTCAGTCCATATCTCTCAAATAACATCGTAGCCGCCATATGACGGAGACCATGTGGAGTGATATATGGGATGTTCTCTCTGAGGCAGATATGATGTAACGCCTCCTTAAGAGTGGATTCCCCCTTCACATGATTTCCCCGACCCAGGCAGAGGTACTTCTTAGGATTATCAAGACCCTTTTCCTTTAAATAATTATGGTTCATCTTGATGCGAGAAAGAATCTCATTCCAAATAGTTTCCGGAACAATCAGTTTACGGTAAGATGCCTCTGTCTTAGGATCTTTCACCACAGTCTTTCTTCCATAGCGGCTCTGTGTACGAGTGATTTGTCTCTGAACTGTGATAGCATGCATTTTCCTGTCAAGGTCAGATTCCCTAAGACCAAGGACTTCTCCCGATCGCAGTCCTAAGATTCCCATCAATAATAATTCCAGGTAAACAGATCTGTTTCGTCCATAATGAGAAGCCCCCCGATACAGTTTTGCTAAGTCTTCCTTCTTATAAGAGAAGACTTCAGGAAGTTCCTTCTTGATAGCAATATCCACCTTATCCATCGGATTCGATGGAAAATGTCCGTCCAGATAAGCTTCTTCCATCGCCAGTTTTAACGCTTTTTTTGACATCAGAAGACTGCTCTTATTATCCGTCAGAACATCTGTCTGTTTTAGCAGCCCTTCTAAATACGAAGGATCTGTTTTTTCCAGAAATACATCTTTATATCCGGCCTGGATCGCAGGTAAAAGATTTTTATAGATTGCCCAGTACATGCCATAGCTATAAGTACTGTCTTGATGATACGGCTCAAATAATTCTTCAAAATAATATTTCAGCCAGTCACTTAACAGATAGTGATAACCAGTGATACTGCGCAGTCTTTTGATATCCTTCTCAAACTTCTTTGTGAAGAAACTCAGCATCTGCTGGGCTTCCTCCTCAGAATTTGCGACCATCTTCTGATACTCTACTTCGGAAGAATCCGTCAGCACCGGAACGTAAAATTCCATGCCCATCTTAGTACTATATTCTGTTGTCATTACTCTCCTTTGCAAATTCGAGTATGCTTTTATTATACTCACAAATCATAAATCCTACAACGACAAAAGCCAGGCATCGAAAGCAGGTACTATATCGCTTGATACAGTCAAAGATCGTTCCAGACAAATCCCATAAACTATTTCTTCTGCTCCAGCGAGAAATGATACGAGCCGTCAAACTGGAGTAATAGACATTGTACAGGTCAAGCGCTTTTGTAACACTTATGACTAAAAAGTTTACGGATTATCAGAGATTCTCGCTTCTGTAAAGGCTGCTACGCACCGCTTCGCGGCATGGCCTTGACAGAATCTCCAATCTCAG
>JAXJRI010000095.1:0-7209 GCA_036310685.1 Lachnospiraceae bacterium
ATCAGATCCTTAACTTCCTTACGGTCGTAAAAGCTGATACCACGGACGATAGAGTATGGTATACCCCGCTGTCTGAGTTTCTCCTCAAAAATTCTTGACTGGGCGTTCGTTCGATACAAGATCGCCATATCCTCAAAATTCACCCCACTGCGATTCAAGAAGGATATATTTCTCACTACTCCCTCAGCTTCGTCATACTCACTATCATATTGCTTAAAATGAACCAACTCTCCCGCATCATTTTCTGTCCAGAGTTTCTTCTCTTTTCTACCCTGATTATTCTTAATGACACCATTAGCAGCGTCCAAGATGTTCTTGGTGGAGCGATAATTCTGCTCCAGCTTAATCACCTTGGCATCTGGAAATACTTTCTCAAAATTCAGAATGTTATAGATATTAGCTCCTCGGAAACGGTAGATAGACTGGTCATCATCTCCGACGACACAGAGGTTTCGGTACTTCTTCGCGAGCTGGCTTACCAACAGAAACTGTACCGTATTCGTATCCTGATACTCGTCCACCATAATGTAGCGGAAGCGCTCCTGATAGGAATCCAGAACCTCAGGTTGGCTCTCAAAAAGCTCCACAGTCTTTAACAGCAGGTCGTCAAAATCCAGAGCATTATTCTTCTTCAATCGCTGCTGATAGCGCTCATAAATCTCGGCGATACGGATACCACGGTAATTATTACCCACCTCATTCTTGTAGGCAGTCGGTGACAAGGCCTTATCCTTGGCTCCAGAAATCTCAGAAAGCACCGATTTCTCTGGAAACTGCTTCGTGTCAATGTTCATCTCTTTTAAGATCTCTTTCATGAGAGACTTCTGATCACTGGCATCGTAAATCGTAAAATTACGGTCATACCCAAGCAGATCAATATGCCTTCTGAGGATTCTGGAACACATCGCATGAAATGTACTTACCCAGATATCTTCGGAACCATAACCGACAAGATCGTCCACTCTCTCCCTCATCTCCTGGGCAGCCTTGTTGGTGAACGTGATGGCAAGGATGTTCCACGGATTAACCTTCTCATGCTCAATCAGATAAGCGATACGATGTGTGAGTGACTTAGTCTTACCGGATCCCGCCCCTGCGAGCATTAATAATGGTCCCTCTGTTGTGATAACAGCCTGGCGCTGTTCTTTATTTAAAGTATCATAAATACTCATTTAAGTTCCTTCTTCCTTTGTGTCGCTACGTTACTACTGTCTAGCGAAGCTTTGTGCCGCAATTTGGACAAAACTTTGCTCCGTTAGTCTTTGTACCGCAGTTCGGACAGAAATTAGGTCCCTCTGTCTGACCTGCGTCCTGTGATGGTGCTGCTTGCGCTGCGGAATTCTGTCCAGACGGATTCTGCGCTCCAAAAGTGTTCTGATTCTGATTCATCTGCTGAACCATCTGCTGTCCCAGAGCCATTCCCATCTGCATGGAAACCATGTCGCTAGCTATGCCAGCTCCTCCTTTTCCATTCTGAAGAGAATCTGCCACCGCCATCTGTTGATAGCGGTTCATATCTCCCACCATGCTCTGACTGGCAACTTTATTGATCATATCCTGAATCTCTTCTGGGTAGCTTACTGTATTAATCTGGAAACCAGTGACGGTGAGTCCAATCTTCATCAGCTGCATATCTAAGTCTTCCTGAACGCCCTTAGAAATATCAGCGGCATATGTCTGAAGATGGAACATATCCTGGCCTTCTTTTAAAATATGAGAAAGAAGGAGCTGATCTAAGACGGAGACAACCCTCTCCCTGACATCATCTGTGGTATAGATCTTCTTCACTCCAGCGACCTTCTCAATTAAGGTAGGATAATCAGACACCTTGAACTGGAAGGATCCATTCGCTCGAATTGGAATTCCACCCGGCAGAGACTGATGAGGGATATTGATCGGCTGTTTGGTCCCCCACTTCATGTTAAATTCTTTGGTATTCACAAAGAGGACCTCTGCACGCATACCTGAGTTAAATCCAAATTTGAATCCTTTTAAAGTAGAAAGAAATGGGATGATATCACTCTCTAGTGTATAGCTTCCTTCTTCTGTGAATACTCCCTCAATTCTTCCATTATATAAGAAGACCGCATCCTGTCCCGGACGCAGAATCAGTTTTGAATCTTTCTTCAGTTCTTTATTGTTCCATTTATAGAAGATGACATCATCTCTGTACTCTTCCCACTCTACTACATTTGCAAATTGATTGCCAAATAATCCCATAACTGCTCCTTACCTCCACAGGCTGCGCCATAATAGACGCAGCCTGTGAAAAAGTGATAACTGTCTAATTGTTACTTCTCATTATTCAACCCGAGCGATGCCTTAAGTGCTGCTAACTCATCGTCAACTGCGGAAGTATCAGTTCCTGGCGCAGCATCATACTTTTTAGCCAGTGCCTCTGCCGGATCCTCTGGTTTCTGATTCAGTTCTGCCTTTGCATCGGCCTCATCAAGCATACGGTTCGCCTTCTCTTCCATACGGTCAAAAGCTGCCATGCTGTTGTTAGCACCTTCCATGGAAGATCCCAGGCTGTTCAGACGTTCTTTCGTCTTGGCAACTGCCATCTTTGCCTTAATCTCCTGCTTACGCTGGCGTACCTGTGTGATATCTGCCTGAAGCTTATCATGCATCTGCCTCATCTGGTTCGCATTAGAGACGGCTACATCTAAAGCAGAAACCAGTGTCTGTTTCTTGCCCTCAAGCTCTACCTTCTTGGCAAGGAAAACCTTGGCATCTTCCTCATTGCCTGCAGTCAGAGCCTTGGTAGCATAATTTGTCATCTTCTCAATCTCTTCGTCATTCTCACGGACGGCTCTCTCCGCTCTCTTCTGCTCTGCCATGACAGCAGCGGTCTCTGCCTGTACCTTTCCAAAATCATCTTCTAAATCTCTTAAGTACTGATCCGCCATCTTCTCTGGATCCTCTGCCTTATCAAGCAGTGCGTTAACATTCGCGGCCATAATATCTGTAAATCTCTTTAAGATTCCCATATAGTGCCTCCTTTTTAACAAAATACATTACTATAATTCCTCGATATCACAAATCCCATATCTACTCCCTATGGACAACTTCATTATATCCTATCAGGAGAGATATGTCATGCATTTTTTACTAATTTTTACATAATTAGTTATGATTTCTACAAGGCATAATAGTTTGGCTCAATCTCCCCATCATCGCCAATGTCAACTACAAGAAAAGTTCTCTCTGGCGGATTCTGTCTTGGAAGGCTGACGCTGCCTGGATTCATGATCCAAATTCCTTCCTCCTCATAATAATGGAAGGCTGGAACATGGGTGTGTCCATAAAAAACCAAGTCTGCACCCAATTCCTGTGCCCTGTCTAGGAGCTCCTCCTCACCCCACTCTACACCCTGTCGGTGTCCGTGAGTGACATAGCAGACATGATCTCCCAATTCAAAAAGTTCCTCCCGCTCAAGGTCCTCGGGAAAATAATCACAGTTCCCTTCTGCAAAGTAGCAGGGACAGTCAAACAAGCCTCGAATAATGGAAAGATCAATCTCCGAATCTCCACAATGAATCATGGCATCTATCTTTCCCTTAAAATAATCCGCAAGAACCTGCAGCGGCTGTGTAAATCCATGGCTGTCACTCATTACTAATACTTTCATTCTGGTCTTTCTCCTTAATGTATACCCTGATTTAACCCTATCGTCACATTATACTTGATTTCGACAAAAAAAGAAACTATACTTAACGTTGACTTATCTCTGTTTTGACTGACTTTAAAGTCGTAGGGAATAAGAGTTATATAAAGAAGTAATCTTTTAGAGATGGAAGGATAAGAGATGGATAAGAAGGATCCAATTGTCGTATTCGATTCAGGAATGGGCGGAGTCAGTGTCCTTAGAGAGATGACTGTCCAGATGCCGAATGAAGATTTTATATATTATGGTGATTCAAAGAATGCTCCTTATGGAACCAAAAGTATAAAGAAGGTACAGGAATTAACCCTAGGCCATATCGCTGATTTTGTGGAGAATTATCATGCCAAAGGTCTGGCAATCGCCTGCAACACAGCAACCAGTGCAGCGGTGAAGCTTCTTCGTAAAAAATACCCTGAGATTCCGCTGGTCGGAGTAGAACCTGCAATCAAACCTGCAGTTTATGCCACAGAAGATCCAAAGGTCCTTGTCATGGCAACTCCAATTACCATCAATGGTGCTAAGTTTCATAAATTAGTAGCAAAATATGATGACAACGCTACCGTTTATCCTCTTGTCCAGGCCTGATGGACTTTGTAGAGAAGGGCATCTTAGATGGACCAGAATTAAGGGGATTTCTTCACAAACTCATGGACCCTTATTTAGAAAAAAGTATCACAGGAATTGTGCTGGGATGTACTCACTATCCTTTCCTGCGAAAACCAATCTCTGAAATTGCTGGCCCAGAAGTAGAAATCTTTGATGGTGGAGAAGGAACTGCACGGGAGTTAAGGCGAAGAATTCATGTGGCAGATCTTGATAACAGCTCTGATCACAAGGGCTCTGTCACCTTTATGAACAGTTCCGACGATCCATCCAAATTAGAGCTTTCTAAAAAATTATACGCCGCCAAACTATAGTAAACTGAACCCAGAAGATCAATTAGATACAATACATCTACAAACATTTTCTATGAAAAAAGAGGTCGCGATGATATGGTACATATCACTGCAATCTCTTTTTATATCTTACTAATATTAAGATGTGGGTGCAAAAAGTGACTACAGAATGTTACGTCGCTTTGCGACTCCCACAATCCTATTAAGATTCCAGATATACTTTCAATGCGTCGATGGATTTTCTTCCATCCTCAAGGCCTTCTTGATACAGTGCCTCCAGGCGTTCCCGATTTTTCTCAGTTCTGCTTACTTCCACCTTTCGGTCCGGCTGAATCACAAAAACATTGCCCTTCTGTTCTTCCATCGCCAAGAAGTCCAGTGTCTCGTTGTAGCGCAGGTACCGATCGCCAGCTCTCTCTACAAATCCTTTGGACTTCGGATAACGAAGTTTGATCAGCGGCATCATCTTGTTCGGCTGTTTCCGATAGCCAAGTTCCCGAGTTAAGATCACTACATTTTTTACATTGCCATCGCTCATAGATTTCCGAATTGGGATACTGTCTGCAATACCTCCATCTAAGAATGCTCTTCCATGAACAACAGTGGTCTTTGAAATCAGTGGAAGGGAGGCGGAAGCACGGATAGCCCACATCTGTTTCTTGAGATCACGTACCCTGACGTAAACCGCCTCACCGGTATCTGCGTCTGTCAATACGGCATAGAATCTGCCCTGATAATTACGAAATGTCTCATAATCAAAAGGATCCAATACGTTTGGAATGGTAGAATACACATACTCTTTGCTAAACATACTTCCTGTCCGAAGGATATTCCTGAAGCTCATATATTCTGGTTTATCTACATAATCCGCACAAGAGCGAAAAGCTCTTCCATATTGTTTGGAGATAAAACTGCTGGCATGGCATGCTCCAGCGGATACACCATAAATACTGGAGAATGCAATCCCATTCTCCAAAAAGGCATCTAAAACACCTGCTGTGTAGACGCCTCGCATACCGCCGCCCTCTAAGATCAAACCTGCCTGAAACATAGTTAACACCTACTTTCTAATATTTATTCCACGATAATCTGTTGTCTCGAGTATTCTCGAATCGGGGACCGTCTTGCCCTTCTGGCAAGAACCTGCTCATAAATTTCAGCAGAGCGGATATCCAGATCATAAAGTTTCCGGGCTTCTTCTGTCAGTAGATTCCTTCCCTGTACTGGTTTCTGAATCACCGGAATCTCTGCCTTGTCCCGTAACAGCTTAAGCAGCTGACTGGCACCTTTGCGAAAGCCCAAAACCCTGGCATAAGGAACTCTTCGATCCTTAGGAATCATATCATCTGTGATTCCTAACATGATATGAAGGAGTGCTCTCCCGATTGCAGCATCCGTCAAATTCTTGGAATGGATTCTATTCACCAACTTCTCAAAAGTAAGAGCAGAATACGTCTCCTTCTCCATCCGGTCGGCAAGGTCATGACTCACCCCGAAGAAGTCTGCCAAATTATCCTGATGCATCCTCAAGGCATAGGACAGTATATCTGCAAAATCATCCCAGGTCAGGTACTCCTTCTGTAAAAAGCATTCCATAAAATGCGCATCACACTGAAGGAACTTATTATCCTGTCCAAGATGCAAAAAACTCTCTCTGATCGAAGATGCAGAAGCATAAGCTTTCTCGCTGTCCTCAGAAAGGACACCATCTCCATGATAGCCTTCTCCCACCCTTCGAATCGCGATAGGTCTGATATCTGAGCCATCCTGTCTTAATGCTTTCAAATACTCAATTGCAAGGATATGGTTAGGCATTTTCATAAGGCCTGCTCGGTCTGGCTCTGAATGAATCCCTAAAATCTGATTGGCTGCCTCCATCCTGGCTTTTGGATAATTCATCCCCTGTTTTAGTTTGGCTTTTAGAACTTCCTGCCATTCTGGCGGTTCCTCGGTGAAGAGTTCAGCATAAGAAGACAGTTCAGAGATACTGGCTGACTCACTGCCAAATGCGACCGCATCCACGCAGGATAAGTCTTCCAGCAGTCGAATTCCACCTTGGGCGAAATATTCACTGCTGCCTGTCGCGTAAGGAACCGGCAGTTCCAGCACTAGATCTACTCCGCCCTGCAAGGCTGCAAGAGTCCTCTCATACTTATCAAACATAGCAGGAACTCCTCGCTGGACATAATCTCCACTCATGACAGCAATCACAAAGTCA
Organism: Lachnospiraceae bacterium; assembly: GCA_036310685.1. Taxonomy (GTDB): domain Bacteria; phylum Bacillota; class Clostridia; order Lachnospirales; family Lachnospiraceae; genus Anaerobutyricum. The sequence continues at coordinate 6,782 of JAXJRI010000095.1, forward strand.
GCATCTGCCTCTTTTTTAGCCATACTCACATGATAGGCATGTCCTTTATGAAATGGATTATATTCCGCGATAATTCCAACCACCCGCACTGTCCTTGTCTCCTTTTTTTACATTTAAAACTGTCTAGCCTGTACTAACCTATCATACCACATTTCCTTTCTATCGTCTGCATGTTAAAAAAGTAGCATTTTCTATTGTGTTATCTTTCAAACAAAAGTTTAGAAACAATATATTGAAACCCATTTTTTTAATTTTGGACAGATAATTACAGCTATTGAGCAAGAATTGCATCATTTTGATTACTCATAGTGTAAAGAATTAGTCAGTTAGAGAAAATAAAAAGAGAGAATTCCTTTCGAATGAGGTATAATGATTCCGATCAAAAAAACATGTACCAAGAAAGGACTCTCTCATGAACATTGTAACAT
>JAXJRI010000096.1:0-4292 GCA_036310685.1 Lachnospiraceae bacterium
ACCAGTGGTTTCAGTTCCTCTTCGGTCATCCCCGCCTCCAAGGCTCCCATGGCTTTCAGGGCTCCTGTTGAGCCGCCATAACCGCAGTTGTGGACCAGACAGCCGGACACCGTATAACGATGATTGGGTCCGGCATTTTGAATATCATAGACCCTCGTAACCAATGTCTGTGGATCCCAAGGTTGATCCCTCTTAAGCGCCTTCCCAATCCGTTTAAGATGTGCTCCGTTGGCAGCGGCAGGACCAAAGGGGACCGGCCAGGGCAGTTCTTCGATAAAGACCAGATGATCCGCTGTCGCTGTGAGGCCTTGATAGGTAATCACTTCCCTCTCACCCTGGTAGAGAACTCCATCATGGTAGACCCAGTTCTCCCCGTCCCACACCTGATCGGTCAGCAGAACATCCTCGATGGGTTTCTCTCCATGATCGGTGAGAACCATCTGTCCCCCTGCGATGCAGGAGAGAGTTGCCTGTTTTCCTTTCTGACGAAGTTCTCCATGGATCCCATGCTTTTCTACCGGGACATGAAACATCTTCTCTGCAGTGACACAGTAGATGTCCTTTCCTGCCGCAAAGGAATCCAGAACCCACTGTTCTCCTGCCAGCCAGGCAAGGACACGACACTCAATGGCTGAATAATCTGCCACATAATATAGATTTCCAGGCTTGGCGATAAAGGTTGTCCGGATCAGCTGGGAAAGGGTATCTGGTACATTCTCATATAAGGTTTTTAACATCGGCAAGTCTCCTCTTCTGACCAGTTCTCTTGCCTCTGCCAGATCCGGCAGATGGTTCTGGGGAAGGTTCTGCAGCTGCACGATCTTGGAAGCAAACCTTCCAGTATGGGTCGCTCCATAGAACTGAAACATCCCCCGGACTCTCCCATCACGACAGACCGAAGATTCCATGGCCTGATATTTCTTCACACTGCTTTTGGCCAGCTGCTGACGGAGAATTAATACTTCCTTCACCGGACCAGTAACCTGATGGATCATTTTCGCCACCTCCTTTTTGCCCAGGGATTCCATGGGATAACCTGCTTCTTTCAGCCAACTCTTCAGCTGCTGGACTGAGTTTGGATTCTCCATATCCGTGATCCTCTGCATGCGGCTTCGTAATTCTGTCTTGGAGGCAATGTCCATGGCGATCGCATACCGGACCAGGGTCAGGTCTACCATGGCTCCCCGGTCATTGATCTCCTCACTGATGTGATATTCCTCCCAGACAAAGTCAGGGACTGGAAAACAGCTTAACTTCTCCATGATCTCCATCTCGGTCTCCACATCCCTCTTGTTGTAATTCTTGAAAAGTTCCCACAGAGCCCGATGATCTTCCGGTATCTGCCGTCTGCCATCCTTATCCGGCACACAGAACAGACGGATCAGATCTTTGCCTTCCTCCATCTTCTTTTTGTTGAGCTTCAGAACGGCTCCGACATCCTTAAGAGATAAGGGCAGGCCCAGATAGCCGGACCAGACCATCGTGCAGTGCCAGGAAGCAGGATCGAGATAGGTCCCAGTGGGTAATCCTAGGTATCTGGAAAGACAGATCCGCTCAAAGCTTGCGTTGTGGGCTGTCTTAATGACATCCTCCGCCATCAAAGCATCCTTGATCTCTGATGGCAGCTCTTCTCCCATAGCCAGATCGATCACCTGAACTTCTCCGCCATCGACGGAAAAACCAAAGAGCAGGATCTGAAAATCCGGGGACTCCACATATTTGTACACACCGCATTTGGCCAGGCTGTAGGAACTGTAAGTCTCTATATCGATATCCAGTCTTCTCACATATCACCCCCGATCTAATAAAAGGAGAGTGACAGTATCACTACCATCACTCATCCTGGTAACTAATCTAAGAAATCATCCTCCTCAGCCTCTGCAAAATCTTCGGCGGCAGAGATGCGATTGCCAAGCGGGGCTCCATCCTTGATCTTCTGAAGATTATTGAGGGCACATCCGATCCCCTTATTCCCTGCCTTGTTGTAGGCATAGAAGCTTATAGATGCTCTTCCATAAACTCCGGAATAGATCTCAGAGCGGTCAATGATCTCCTCCCGGTCTGCATCTACGATCCCAGGCCTCTCCTGGGCATTGGCATTTACAAAATACGAATTGGCGTAAGCCTCATCTTCTGGTCTCTCCTTATCTCCATCCCTTAACGGAGTCTTGATCACCTCTAATGGCGGAGCACTCTTTCCGCCAGCACCCTTCAGCTTATCCAAGCCCTCCTGATAGGCGGCCTTCACCGCAGTGTTGATCTTCTCAATCGTCTTGGTATCGGACTTGGGAATGATCAGACTGACCGAATACTTGGGAACCGAACCGTTAATCACCTTCGGGTCCCAGACATTGGCATAACTCCACCTGGTATCTTTTCCTGTAATCACTCTCGTTGGATTCTTCGGCATAATTTATCCTCCTCAAATTTCAGTATTTTATTGATCTGTGCCAATCCTCTTGGCTTCCTCCATCATGGCCGGATATTCTTCCTCCTTCACTAAGGAAAGCTTGGAAGCACCATGAGCCTTCAGAAGTGCTCTCACTTCCTGACCAAAACCTGCATTGGCTTTCTCCGCCAAGACCTTACGGAGATCGATCTTCGTGACCTTCGGTTTCGGAAGGGGCTCTTCTTTCGGCATGGAATGGTCTTCCTCGGCGGTCACCAGCTTCCCCACTAAGGCAGACAGGGCTTCCAGCTCCGAGGCGATCTCCTTTAAAATGTCATCTTTCTTCATTACCTAATTCCTCCAGAATATCAAGCGTGGCATGTACCACCTTGCAGGCAGTACAGACATCCACTCCAGTCATCAGGATCACTTTTGCAATCAGTTCATTCTTATCCATAATATCCTCCCTCAATCTCTTCCATATGTTCTTCGGGTCCTCCAGATGAAAGATCGGAATCCCCAGCTTCTTAGTAAGGTGAAATGATATCAACCATTCACATGTACACTCACCCCTCTCAAAATGTCCTTACACTAATAGGACATTTTTCAGGAAAAGGTTTATGTGTTTTAAAAAAATTTTTTTAATTTTTTTCTGGAAGCGATCAAATGGTTCTTAACCATCTGCACGCTGATTCCCATCTCCCGGGCGATCTCTACCTGTTTTACTCCCTGAAAATAGAAAAGATAAATGATCGTCTTCTGCTTATCCGTCAGATGATCCATGGCTGCATAAAGTCTCTTGTTATCCCGGTTTCTCTCAGAGAAATCGAGAGCTCTCTCATGTAATGCTCTCACATACTCTGATTCATCTTTCAGCTGACCATCAATGGAAACTGCCTTTCTTCTCCGGAATCCCCGCTCATCATTATCAGTGATCCGATGACCTGCAGCGACCGTAAGAGGAATCTTCCAGTCACACTCCTCAAAATGCTTCTCATTCAGGATAGCCAGCTCTGCCTTCGGATAGAAATGACACTGGCAATTCGGAAGCTGCCTGCCTTCCTTCTCCTCCTCCACGGACGGATTCAGAAGAAATGTAAGATTACTGCAGCGATCCACAGCATAGACCGTGGCACAGCCACCATCCTCATAAATGTAAAATCCGTTCTCATAAACCGTCAGATGATCATTCTGAACGACAATCCTACTTCCCGACATCCTCAATACGACGACCCCTGGAATCTGTTTTCCTTTTGTTGACGCAACGATTGATTTCAGCTCTCTGTAATTCATGTTTATCCTCCGCTGCCTGACACAATGGCTGGCGGCGAGATAAGCACAAACATAAGCCGGAGAGAGCCCACCGACTTCTGCTGCCCAAAAGGCATGACGAAAAAGCGGTAAGCACCTCAAAGTCATAATCATCTGTTAAGATGTTATGGACTTATTGGTATCTCGCCGCCTAATCGCTAGCAAATCAGGCTATTGAAATGTATATTTTTAAAAGTGTCCTGGTAACAAACCAACTATGGCGGATCTCGGATCATCCCTTCATCTCCCTTTTGTTTTTTTTTGGTAAACCTAACAATGAATCTTCCCAAAGTTACGTGTACAAAATAAAAAGCCGGTACAATCAGCTTCCCTCACAGATCTGATTTCCTCAGATCCAGAAGATCATGCTGATTGCACCGGCTCATCTCGTAACGGTTTCCAAGCCGTCCGGACTTGCTCGAGAAGCAATTCCTATATGACATTATCCAAAATACACTGTCGCTCTCTGGCTTCCCAGTATGATTAAGGGCTGAACCCCACACTGATCTTACTTCGGTGGAACACTCCGCATGTAGATCCATGGCCATACTGCAGGATTGACTAGTGATTCTTATATCTACTCTTTCTCAAA
>JAXJRI010000097.1:0-4122 GCA_036310685.1 Lachnospiraceae bacterium
CCAGTTCCGTCGATCATGATAGGGTTTAAGGATACCATAGTTGGAAGATTGATTGGTTTTGTCACACGAACTGTGTTCTTCATCATGATTAATGGTCCGATTGTGATACACTCATCATACTTCTCTCCCTTGTCTAAGAGATCCTGAAGAACGTTAGTTACAAATCCCTTGGTTCCAAGACTTCCATCGTCTGTTGCGATGTATACATTGTCACAGAACTCACGGAACTTATCAGCAAGTAAGACGTACTCTGCACTCTTACCACCTAAGATAGCGTCTACATGTACACCCATCTCGGCTAATTTGCGAAGCTGTGGGTAAAGTGGGGCAGCACCAACACCACCGCCGATTCCGACGATCTTCTTAGCGTCCTTGTTCAATGGAGATGGGGATCCCAGAGGACCTACAAAATCCTGAACGTAGTCTCCAGCTTCCTTCGTTGAGAGAAGCTTTGTGGAATATCCAACTTTCTGATAAATAATAGTTACAGTCTCTGCCTCTCTGTCGTAGTCTGCGATAGTCAGCGGAACACGCTCGCCGTCCTCATCCACACGGATGATGATAAACTGACCAGGTTCACACTTTCTAGCGACGAAAGGAGCCTTGATCTCCATAAGATCCACTGCTTCGTTCAGTGTCTCTTTTCTAACAATTTCAAACATGAAGTTCCCTCCTACACAATAATGTATTGTAATGCATTGATATCTTCTTCATTATTCATAATGATTGATGAATCCTATGATACTTCATAAGATTACTATCGAAAATGTCTGATGTCAAGCTTTCTCAGTCAAAAGTAAAAAAGTGGTTTACATCTTTTATTTTTATACTTGCGTTTTATCTACATTTATACTTGCATATTATCTACATTTGGATATGAATGACGAATAGAGATGATTGTTTAGAATATGGAGCAGCCTAGTCGAAAATATGGCTGCTCCAATTGTAAGGATAACAAAAAGAATAATTATTTATGAATTCTTGTTCCAGTCTTGCCGGCAACTCCGTCTGCTGCTTTCTCAAGCAGAGTAATCAGGGTGGTGCGGCCTTCGCCGGATTCTGCAAAGCGGATGGCAGCTTCTACCTTTGGAAGCATACTTCCTTTGGCGAACTGCTCTTCCTTGATATACTCTTTGGCCTGATCTACGGTGAGATCATCTAACCATTGCTGATTTGGCTTTCCGAAGTTGATGGCCACCTTCTCTACAGCTGTGAGGATAACCAGGAAATCTGCATCGATCTTCTCTGCTAAGAGTGCGCTGGCATTATCTTTATCGATAACCGCATTTGCTCCCACAAGATCTCCATCTTTATCGATGACTGGGATTCCGCCGCCACCGCATGTGATGACGATGTGCCCTTCTTCCTGTAATGTACGGATGGTTGCCAGCTCACGGATTCTCTTAGGCATTGGAGATGCAACTACGATACGATAGCCTCTTCCGGCATCCTCCATAGTTGGAATTCCTCGTGCCTCTAACTCTTTCGCTTCTTCCTCTGTCATAAAGCCACCGATTGGCTTGGTTGGATTCTGGAAAGCTGGATCTTTTGGATCAACCTCAACCTGAGACAGAATGGTAGATACCTTCTTATCGATTTTACGGTTTGCCAACTCGTTCTTGATCGCATTCTGAAGATCGATTCCGATATAACCCTGGCTCATTGCCACACTGTATGGAAGTGGAATCTGTTTGTATTTATCTGATGTTCTGGCAAGATTATCCATAGCTTCCTGGATCATGCCCACCTGTGGTCCGTTTCCGTGGGTGATGATGATATCCATTCCACCTTCTACCAGATCTACAATTACTTTAGCTGTGTTTGCAACGGCTTCTTTCTGCTCGATGATATTTTTTCCGAGCGCATTGCCTCCCAGCGCAATAACTATTTTTTTATTACTCATATACCTCTCCTATTCATAGATATCCATCCACTGAATGGATCCCACTGCATTGATTGATCTGACTTAAGTGTCAAAACTCATCTTGATATAACATCTATCTAAATATCTATAACCCGCATTGACCCAGGATCCCAAACTCCTGGGTCAAGCAGTGTTTTATGATAATCGAATTATCCCTGATATCCGAGCTTCTTAGCGTATGCTACGATCGCTTTCTCGAATGCCTGGATCGGTGGATGTACGGTTCCTGCTCCGATCTGTCCGAATCCCGGGATCTTGTGAGCGATACCGGTGTTGATGACCGGTGTGATCTGCTTCTCAACGACTAATCTCGCATCAATACCAAGGCAGGTTCCCTTGAAGTTCCAGGTTGGGATGATGTAGTTAGGGTTGTGGTCGATGGTGATCTCCTGCATGGTGTTGGATACTCTTAAAGCGTCCTCATATCCGCCGGCTCCGACGAATCTGGTTACGGCTGGTGCTGCGATCATGGCCATTCCGCCGACTCCGACGGTCTCAGTGATCGCGGAATCTCCGATGTCAGGGCAGGCATCCTCTCCGTCATATCCTGTGAAGTAGAGTCCCTGTGGTGTGTTGACCGGGCCTGTGAACCACTGGTCTCCCATACCTGCGATACGGATACCGAACTCCACTCCGTTACGGCACATGGCAGTGACGACGGTTCCGTCTGTCACCTTGCGGGCTCCGTCCATGATGGACTTGCCGGTCGCCATCATGACGTTCAGGAAGAACTGGTCTGTGTCAGCCAGGAACTTGATGACATCATAGCGGTCCTTCTCGTCCATATCCATCTCTGTGATAGTCGGAGCGACCTCTTTTAAGAATACCAGGGAAGCTGCGATGTTTCTCTGATGGAACTCATCACCCATGGCGATGGCCTTTGCGATCATCGGGTTGACTGCGATCCCGCCTCTTGCTCTGACTGCCCTGCCAAGAGTTGGTCCCAGGATGTCTCTCATCCAGCGGAGACGGTCGATTACCTCCTGGGAGTAAGCACCGAATCGTAATACCTTGCCGATACCCTCGTTCATGGTACAGTAAGCGCGGTTTCCGTCGGTCTCGTTCTCTACGATCCATACCGGCATGTTGGCAGTGGTGATACCTCCCATCGGTCCGACTGCGTTCACATGATGGCATGGGATGAAGCGGATCTGACCGGACTCCAGAAGCTTCTTTGCATCTTCCTCATTGTCTGCCCACTCCTCGAAGAGGACTCCTCCGATGCAGGATCCCTTGACTGTAGGCGGCATGTTATCATACTCGATCGGTGGTCCGGCATGAAGGATGGTCTTGATATCCGGATCATCCAGTTCAGGGATGACGCTCTTGGCCGGAACGTTGTCCTTTAATACCGGCTGTGCGGCAACGACCTTTGCGATGACTTTCTTATTGTAAGCATCGATATCGCTTCCATCGTCAGCGGTGTAGTTTCTTAAGAAGTTCAATACTTTGATCAGTTCTAAGTTTCCGCCTGCCGGTGGAGCCCAGTCGAACTGTACGGTCTCGCATCCGAACTCACGGCAGACATCTGCGAAGGATGGAAGTCCGATGTTGACTACCTTCGGCTTCTCGGACAGCATGCGGAGCATCTTGTCGGATGCCTTGGCCGGCTGGAAGTCGGAATGTCTTCTCGGGCGTACTTCCTTCTTAGGGTCGTCATAGGTAAGACCGATCGCCTCGATGGCTGCCCTGCATGCTAACATGTTGGTCTCGCATACGATCACGCCTGCCTCTTTTAATTTACTTACCGCCTCATCATATCCCTGGAAATCCCTGCGGGTTCCGCATACGGTGGATACGAAGAATACTTTTCTTCCTTCCTTCTCTGCTTTCTCCTGTAATTCTTTGATGGTCGGGATGAGGGCTCCTGCCATATCAGCGTGGGAACCGTATCCTAACATGACATCGAAGAGGATGACTCCTGTGGTAGGGTCGTCTAATGCCTCCTCCATGCACTCCTGACGTTTTGCAGGGTCGATCATCGGATGCGGATGTCCCTGGGTGTAGACATCATCACCAAGGTCAACGACAACATGTCCGAGAGTATGGAGCATGAAGCCTTCCTTCTTTTCCGGTGGGATGTTGAGCTTTAAGGCATCCTTGATCAGCATGGCTGCCTCGTTGGCAAGGGTTCCGCCGGAGTAGTAAGCCTTGATGGTCTTCTTCTCCTCTGCCTTGAAGAACTGGCTGCTGTCCAC
>JAXJRI010000098.1:0-15388 GCA_036310685.1 Lachnospiraceae bacterium
CTTTTTATTTCCCAACTGATGAATTCTTTACACTAACTATGTTTTATGCATATTTATGAATTTTATTAACTATTACACCAATTCATGATGTGTATTATTTTAAGGTTATTTCTTTGATTATTACTATTTAAGGCCACTTTACATATTAAAATGTGGTTTATAGGTAGATTTTGCAGGAAAGTTTTCTTCCTGATTCATAAATATATTACGAATAAATATGCAGTATTTTGCCGAAATTTTTGGATTGTATGGCAAAAAATAATTTTTTCAGCACATTTTATGATGAAACATCAAAAAAAGGCCCTGCCTTCGGAACTTTCTCCAAAGGCAAGGCCTAAACGTCGCTCTAAAACCTAAGCTTATTTAAAATATCTGTTGTATAATCCCTGGAATGCCTTTCCGTGTCTAGCCTCATCACGAGCCATCTCATGAACTGTATCATGAATAGCATCAAGGTTAGCTGCCTTAGCTCTCTTAGCAAGATCAGTCTTACCAGCTGTAGCACCGTTCTCAGCATCAATTCTCATCTCAAGGTTTCTCTTAGTGCTGTCTGTAACGACCTCACCTAAAAGCTCTGCAAACTTAGCAGCATGCTCTGCTTCCTCATGAGCAGCTTTCTCATAGTAGAGACCAACCTCTGGATATCCCTCACGGAAAGCAACACGGCTCATTGCAAGGTACATACCAACCTCAGAGCACTCACCTGTGAAGTTATCTCTTAAGTCATTAAGGATATCCTCGCTGACACCCTTAGCAACACCAACTACATGCTCTGCAGCCCATGTCATCTCACCCTTCTGCTCTGTAAACTTAGATGCAGGAGCTCCACAAACTGGACATTTGAAATCTTCTGGGAGTTTCTCTCCCTCATAAACGTAACCACATACCTGACATACCCATTTAGACATGGCGAATTCCTCCTTAAAATTAATAATCTTTTATTTGCAAGCACTATAATTGTGCTCTCTATATTTCTTCTATAAGATACTCTATCAGGTATCGGTTAGTCAATGTTAACACGCATGTTTTTTGTCTGATACACATACGATTGTGCAAATATTATACGTTAATGTAAAAGAAGTGCCTTTATATGTATACGATAATACTATTTTTTATTTTTTCTACCTTTTTGTCATCATCTAAGCTATAATCCTATGTAAAAAAGGAGGAAAACAACATGTCATTTGTCGGTATCTTTCGAGCCAAGGGCGGCTTAGCTGCCATCGCCGACTCCAAATCTACAATAGAATCTCTGGGACGATCCGAAGAAGACCGCCAGCGCCATCCTAATAAACTATTCACCTTTCCAGGCGGAGTGGCTGTAACTTACGGCAGCAATTCTATCCAGACAAGGCGCCCTTCTGAAATATTCTCTAAGAAATTATTCCTGGAAGATATCGTCACATCCTATCTACAACGCACCCCAACTTTAGACGCCAACTTCTTTCAGCTTCTTCTCACCTACCTAAGTTCCGAAGAAGCCAACAAAGAGCCCATACATTTTCTAATAGGAAGAAAAATCTGGGATGGCAACTATCAGTTAGAACATCACAAGATTGGTTGTCGCTATTATGGAGAACGAATCCTTCCTCCACAAGCCCACTCTCTCATCGGTGGAGACCCCCGCTACTGTGAGGACTTCGAAGGCCTAAAAGGCCTCCATCAGATCAGCGATCCCGACCTTTTAAGACGATCTCTGGTCAAACAATTAGCCGACCTCGTTCACAAATACGACAAAGATACTCAGTATAATTCAGTAGGTGGGATGATACAATCCTGCACTCTAATCTAACATAATCCATCTCGGTAGCTGTCTCCCAATCGGACCGTTGCGAGAAATGTCTAAGGCAGTTTAAATTGTATCATCCATAGGGATTGACGAATAGAAACCATATGTCGTATGATAGAACTTATGACATATGTTCAATAATGTGACTACAGTGTCAAAACTCATCATCTCACATAAGCTTGCTTACAAGTGGGAATGTGAGTATTTTGCCAAGCATGCAGGAGAACCGCCGGTGGCTGTTGTCCTGTAGACACGCCCCTTCATGAGCATGAAGTGGTGATTAGCACCACGAGAATGCGAATGAAGGGCAGGACTGTGGGAGTCGCAAAGCGATGGAACATTCCGTAGTCACTTTTTACACCCACATCATTATATAAGAAAGAAGGTTTGACATCTATGTTTTATACATTGTATTCCGACAAGATTGTCCTTGAGAATGAAGATCACAAGACAGTCGCTCAGCTGAATTTTCCTGAGGTCGAAGATGGGATTAATGAGATCTCTCATGTCTTCGTCGACCGCTCTCTGAACGCTCAGAGCACCGCAGACCGAATGATGGATAAGGCCATCAGTCATTTTAGAAAGGTTCACCATCAGGTGATCCCAGCCTGTGATTATGCTGTTGATTATTTTAAGAATCACCCAGAAGATGCTGATCTGGTAGTGGAGCCTAAAGCTTCGGAAGATGATATTTCTGCTGCTGACGAGACGCAGGCAAGTCCAGATCAATCCTACCAGCCACAAGAACAAGAACCACCACAGGAACAGGCTGTTACCCCTGCAGAATCCACAGAGGAGGTTCCGGAAGCTTCCTATCAGCAGCAGACCAATGCAGAGCTTCAGGATCAGGAGGAAGGCCTCTATGATGACGAGAATCAGGGAGCTTCCAAGCGAGTTAACTACCGCATGGGTGGCAAACGCAATCAGAATCCACCTCGTTCTCGTGCTGCAGGTGCTGGATCTAAAGTTGGAAGCGCCTTCGGCGCTTTCCTGAAATTCATCTCCAGAATCCTTCAGATTCTTTCTGGACTTTGTGCCGCAGGTCTCATCGTCCTTTATGGTCTGGGAGCTTACAGCGAGTTCAATAACAACATTGAGGAATCCCTTTTCCATCCTGGACAGGAAGGCATGATATTCTTAGCAGTCAGTGCTGCACTGATAATCTTCCTGGTAATTGAATTCTTCTGGATCATGTCCAAAAAGAAATATACTCAGTTTGACCGTGTGATTAAGATTGACACTGGACGAGGAATCTTCGTATTTATCCTGATGATTGTCCTCTTCTTTGCTGCAAAAGCAATCGGTGGAATGAACATTTCCGCACTGGATTCACTTCCTGGAATTAACAGCTTACTCCACGTGTTAAGCGACAGTGACAACTCCAACTTCTTCTTTATCGTCTCTGCCGCAGGTGCTATCCTCTCAATCCTTCGAAAGATGATTGGCAGATAGGCATCAGAATTATTCATAAACGTGCGTCCGCCGGGCGCATAACAACAACGCGTAGTAACAAAAAAGGAACCACTAAGCTATATCACTTGGTGATTCCTTTTTTTACTTAACATGCAAATGAAATGCCAGTTGCACTTCAGCTTGTTGCCAAGCATGCAAAATGAACCGCTGGTGGCTGTTCATTTATTGTACCGATCCGCTACTTGATAACTCCTGCACCGTCTGATGAAGGGCATTGTGCAGACTGAAAGAACTGAGTTAGCGCTTTCAAAGACTTCACCCAGACTCTCTGCTCTTCTGGTGTCATCGCCTTAACCAGTGCATCTACCATCTGCTCATGGAAATGCTTGTGATGTTCATATGCACGCTTTCCTTTTTCGAGAAGAAAGATATTCACCACCCTTCGGTCTTTCTCACTTCTCTCCCTGCCCACATATTCCTTCCGGACTAGATTATTAATCGATGTTGTGAGTGATCCGACGGTAATCTTCAGTTTTGCAGCTACATCTGACATGCGAGGCTTCTGGTCAAGACCAATCGCCTCAATGATGTGCATATCATTATTAGAGATATCTTTAAATTCATCCGTGATAATAGCCTTCTCTTCCAGTGAAAGTATCTCATGGAAAGTAGAGACCAGCATTGTGTTTATCGAATTCCTTATGTCCATCCTTCACCTCTAGCTGTAATCAATCTGTCCCAATTATAGCACACGGAATCTATGATATCTATTATCAATCAACGTAGAAGTGTCTATCTTACTTTCTTTTTTAAGAAAACGCTCGATACCATCACTCAGCTTGTCGCAGACGCAAAGAACAGTCTCAAGATTGTAATCTTCCGGTTCTTGAATAATCTTCTCAATAATACCCTGGCGGTATAAATCATAGGAAGTAAGGCGCATGATTCTTGCAGCTTTCTTGGAAAGGCCTGCATCCTTCCATAGGATTGAAGCGTATCCTTCCGGAGAGAGAATCGAGTAGATTGCATTCTCCATCATCCAAACCTGGTCTGCAACAGCTAAAGCAAGTGCTCCACCGCTGCCTCCCTCGCCAATCAAAATGGAAAGTATCGGTGTCTTAAGAGATGACATCTCATAAATATTTCTTGCGATTGCCTCCCCCTGTCCTCGCTCCTCAGCTTCCATTCCTGGATAAGCTCCCGGAGTGTCAACAAAACAGATGACAGGTCTTCCAAACTTCTCTGCCTGCTTCATCAGACGAAGCGCCTTCCGATAACCTTCTGGTTCTGGCATGCCAAAATTATAATGAAGATTATCTTTGGTATTTTTTCCCTTCATCTGAGCAATCACAGTAACAGGAATCCCATGAAAAGACGCGATTCCACCGCAGACTGATGGGTCATCTCCATAATACCTATCACCATGCATCTCTGTGAAATCATCAAAAATTGCAGCAATGTAGTCATCTGCAGTAGGTCTTCCTCTCTTTCGAGAGAGCTCTACTCTCTCCCAGGAAGTCATTTTTTTTGCCCGGCTGAAATCCGGTTCCTGAATCAATTCTTTTCCACTAGTGTCAAAATCAACATTTTTCTTTTGATGAAGTTTTAATATTCCAAAAAGCTCATCTCTCATGTCCATTCTTTCGACAATACGGTCTACAAAGCCATGCTCTAACTGAAATTCTGCAAGCTGAAAGCCTTTTGGAAGTTTCTGACGAATCGTCTGCTCAATGACACGAGGACCTGCAAATCCAATCAGGGCTCCAGGTTCTGCCAAAATGATGTCTCCCAGGTTGGCAAAAGAAGCTGCCACCCCTCCTGTTGTAGGGTCTGTGAGGACTGAGATATAGAGAAGTCCGGCATCACTGTGTCTCTTTAAGGCAGCGGAAGTCTTTGCCATCTGCATCAGAGATACGGTTCCCTCCTGCATTCTTGCTCCGCCTGAGCAGGAGAAGATGATGACCGGAAGTTTCTCCTTAGTTGCGCGCTCTACCGCTCTGGTAATCTTCTCACCAACCACCTTACCAAGACTGGCCATAAGGAAACGTCCATCCATCACCATAATAACAGTTGGAATACCACCAATCGTAGCCTTACCCGTCACGATAGCCTCATCAAGTCCTGTCTTCTCCTGAAGGCGCTTTACCTTTTCAGGATAATTTTTCAGATGAAGCGGATTATCTGTCTTCATACCGCAGCCCCACTCTTCAAATGAGTCTGGATCTGTCACCATACGGATTCTGCTGTAGGCAGGCATTCTGAGATATCCCCCACATTTTGGACAAATGTAATGATTATTTTTAACGTCAAGTGTGAAAACGCCCTTGCCGCATTTATTGCATTTCTTCAGTAATCCATCCGGTACTTCTGGACGAACCCTATCCCCAGTGTCCATCTCCGGGGTGGCCGTCTGCTCATCGAGCATACTTGGATTCACTGTCGTCTTCTTAAAAATATGACCTAACTCCATGATAATCTATCCTCTCCTGCCTTCATAAGACTCCTAATGCTGATCCATATCCTCGAGGACATGCTCCATATAGGAAGTTGTGATATATCCATTCTGATAATCTTCTCTCTCCATCAGATGATAGAGATAATCAATATTGGTTGTCACACCCTCGATAATTACTTCTCCTAAAGCACTGTGCATCTTGGCAATCGCCTCATTGCGGTTCTTTGCCTTGACAATCAATTTTCCAATCATCGAATCATAATACGGTGTGATCTCACAGCCATTGTAGATGGCACAGTCAATTCTCACTCCCTTACCTCCCGGCAGATACATCTCCTTGATCGTTCCTGGACATGGAAGGAAATGTTTTGCGGGATCTTCTGCATTAATTCTGCATTCGATGGCACATCCTTCAAAATGTACATCCTTCTGTCGATAAGAGAGTGGGCGACCGTCTGCAATTCGAATCTGTTCCTTCACAATATCGATTCCAGTGACGCACTCGGTAATCGGATGTTCCACTTGAACTCTGGTGTTCATCTCCATGAAATAAAAGCGCTCATCTCTCTCCACCAAGAACTCGATGGTACCAGCATTGGTATAGCCCGCTGCCTTAGCTGCTGTCACTGCAGTCTTGCCCAGACGTCTTCTGGTCTTTTCACTGACAGAGAGTGCTGGAGCCTCCTCCACCATCTTCTGATGGTTCCGCTGAATAGAACAGTCACGCTCTCCCAGATGAATGACATGACCCTGACAGTCTGCAAGGATCTGAACTTCGACATGCTTTGGATCCTCAACGTAGTGCTCTAAGTACATCTGACGATCTCCAAAAGCCATCTGGGATTCCTTCTGAGCGGTCAAAAAGGCATCAATAAAATCTTCATGAGTTTTCGCGACTCTCATTCCTTTTCCACCGCCTCCAAGGACTGCCTTTATTATCACAGGATAACCGATACGGTTTGCCTCCTCTAAGGCTTCTCTGACATCCAGAAGAGGTTTGTCACATCCTGGAACGACAGGAACTCCTGCTTCCTGCATCGTCTGTCTGGCTTTGGCCTTATTGCCGAGATGAGCCATCGTCTCTGAAGTAGGTCCGATAAACCTGATATGGCAGTCCTCGCAGAGTTTTGCGAACTCTGCATTCTCTGAAAGAAAACCGTAACCAGGATGAATCGCATCTGCTCCCGTCACGATTGTCGCTGAAATGATTGCCTGCATATTTAAATAGCTGTCCTTGGCCGCTGCTGGTCCGATACAGACCGCCTCGTCCGCAAGCTGTGTGTGCAGAGCTTCCCGATCAGCCTCAGAATAGACTGCCACCGTCAGTATTCCCATCTCACGACACGCACGAATAATTCGAACTGCGATCTCTCCTCTGTTCGCGATTAATACTTTATGTATCATGACTTCTCCTTCATCTTTTCACTGATCGTTTTACCGCTCAAAATGATAAATCAACCAACCATGAAAGTAAGTTCTGCCTTGCAGACAACCTTGCCATCAACGCTGGCGACTGCCGATCCGACTCCCATCGGACCCTTACTCTTAATAATCTTAGTCTCAAGCTTCAATTTATCTCCTGGAATAACTTTTCCCTTAAATCTGCAATTCTTAATTCCACCGAAATAAGCAATCTTCCCCTGATTCTCTGGCAGAGAAAGGATAGCGACTGCTCCTACCTGAGCAAGCGCCTCCACAATCAGTACTCCTGGCATGACAGGTTCTTGTGGAAAATGTCCCGCAAAGAAATCTTCCCGATATGTCACGCATTTATATCCCCAAGCGCTTAATCCCGGCTGGCATTCCTCAATGGTATCCACCAGAAGGAATGGATGTCTGTGGGGAAGAATCTTCTGAATCTCTTTCATTCCCATTTTCATAGTCTTATGCCCCCTGAACTTTGATTCGGAACATTGGCTGACCGTATTCAACGTTCTCCTCGTTACTTACCAAGATCTCCTCGACGATACCATCGTAGTCACTCTCAATCTCGTTCATGAGTTTCATGGCTTCGACAATACCGACAACCTGTCCCTTCTTAATGTGGTCTCCCACCTGAACATACGGATCCGCTCCCTCGGATGGTGAAGCATAGAAGGTCCCGACCAGTGGAGATTTGATCAGTTCTCCCTCTTTCTCCTCTGCCTTTTGGACATTTTCCTCCTTTTCCTCCTCGATTGGCTCTGGAGTCTCAGTCATTGCTGGCTGGGCTGGGGCAGATGCCAGTGATGTTGAAGCAGCTGTCACTGCTGTTGGAATAGGAGACAGTCCTTGCGCTGCTGCGGCAGGGGTCTGTCCACAGCCCATAGCGATATGGACATTGCCTTCCTGATATTCAAAATGTGTCAGCTTGGCCTTGCCTACTTCCTGAATCAGATCTTTAATCTCTTGATAATTCATGCCAATCACTCCTCAAATTCCTTGACCAGTAATGATACATTGTGTCCGCCAAAACCTAAACTGTTGGAAATAGCGGCATGAATCTTCTTCTCTACTGGTCCGTCTAATACATAATTCAAATCGCATCCCTCACCAGGCTCTGTTGTTCCCACAGTCTGATGAATGTAAGATTCCTGAATTGATTTTACAGTTGTGATAAACTCTACTGCTCCTGCGGCGCCCAAAAGATGGCCGATCATGGATTTCGTGGAATTGACTAAGAGATGGTCTGCTGCCGGACCAAAAGCCTTATGAATGGCTCTGGTCTCAAAAAGATCATTGTGATGAGTTCCGGTACCGTGTGCATTGATATAATCAATATCCTCTGGTTTGAGTCCTGCATCTTTCATGGCGAACTCCATGGCTTTTTGTGCACCCTCTCCGTCTTCGGCAGGGGAAGTGATATGGAAGGCATCATCTGTCGCACCGTAGCCGGCAATCTCTGCATAAATCTTTGCGCCACGTTGTTTAGCATGCTCTAACTCTTCTAGAACAACAACTCCTGCACCCTCGCCCAGGATAAAGCCACTTCGGTTCTTATCAAATGGAAGGGAAGCCTTCATAGGGTCTTCCTCTAAGGAGAGGGCCGTCAGATTTGTAAAGCCTGCAATCGCAACCGGAGTTACGCAGCTCTCTGTACCACCGGCGAACATAAGGTCCGCATCGCCATACTCAATCGCACGGAAAGCATCCCCAATACTATGTCCCCCTGTACAGCATGCGGTAACCACGTTTGTACATTTACCCTTACATCCAATCTGAATGGCAATATTACCAGCTGCCATATTGGAGATCATCTTTGGGATGAGAAGCGGGCTCACACGGCCTGGTCCCTTTGTGAGAATTTTCTCATGTTCCTTCTCAAGAATCCCCAGTCCACCGATTCCAGAACCTACAATCACACCGACACGATAAGGATCTTCCGCTTCCATATCGATTTTTGCATCTTCCTTGGCCTCAAAGGCTGCAGCGACTGCATACTGAGCAAATGTTTCCATTCTTCTGGCGGATTTGGAATCCATCCTTTCTTTGGCAACGAAGTCTTTAACTTCAGCAGCATTCTTTGCCTTATATTCTGTCGTATCGAACTTGGTGATTGGTCCGATTCCAACCTTGCCTTCTTTGATTCCATTCCAGAATTCCTCTACAGTGTTTCCAATTGGTGTCACAGCTCCAAGGCCAGTCACAACCACTCTTCTTCTCATTCTGATTCCTCCTGATCTATCTTACGCTTTTAAATCAACTGCCCATCAAACACCTACATGACCATACCGCCATCGACACACAGAACCTGTCCTGTGATATAGGAGGCAGCATGGGATGCTAGGAATTCGACAACTTTCGCAACATCGGTTGGCTCCCCAAATCTTCCCAATGGAATTGCACTCTTGGCTGCTTCCTTCACTTCTTCAGAAAGTCCCTCCGTCATCTCTGTCCTAATAAATCCCGGAGCCACCGCATTAACGGTGATGTTTCTAACTCCTAATTCTTTGGCTGCCGACTTGGTAAGTCCAATCACTCCAGCCTTTGAGGCACAATAATTAGCCTGCCCTGCATTGCCGGCAACTCCAGTCACAGAGGCGATGTTAATTATTCTTCCATGGCGAAGTCTCATCATCTGTCTGCTGACATGTCTCATGGTATTGAAAGTTCCCTTTAAATTAGCAGCAAGCACTGTGTCAAAATCCTCTTCCTTCATTGCAGCAAGAAGACCATCTCTGGTAATACCCGCGCAGTTTACAAGGATTTCAATCTTTCCAAGAGTCTTCCCGATATCTTTGACCAGCTGTCCAACTGCCTGAAAATCAGCTACGTCACACTGAAAGATCTTCGCAGTTCCACCTTGATTTTTAATCTGGTCGGCGACTTCTTTCGCCCTCAGTTCATTTCCATAATAGACCAAAGCAACTTTGGCACCGCCCTCCGCCAGAGCAAGAGATACTTCTCTTCCAATTCCACCAGAAGCTCCTGTCACAAGAGCAACCTGACCACTTAAATCGAATGTCATACTTCTCTCCTCCTATCACCCCACTTATCGGGATCTTATCTACTCGGCTAATTCTTCGACAACCTTCTCGAGGTCCTCCCAGGTAGAAATATGAAGACTCTTGACACCGCGGTCAATTCTTCTCATAAATCCACTTAAGGTCTTGCCTGGTCCAATCTCAACGTATGTATCAACTCCTGCGTCAATCATTGCTCTCACACTCTGTTCCCATCGAACAGAACTGGAAACCTGATCTCTTAAGAGCTCTCTCACATTGGCAACGTCTGTCTTAATCTCTCCATCAACATTAGCGACATAAGGAATCTCTGGTTTCCTAAAAGGAACTTCACTAAGAGACTGATAAAGCTTTTCCCCAGCTTCTCTCATATAAGGAGAATGGAAGGGTCCGGTGACCTTCAGTGGAATCACTCTCTTGGCACCAGCTTCCTTTAATACCAGACCTGCAGTTTTCAGCGCATCCTTTTCTCCAGTAATCACAAGCTGTCCTGGACAGTTGAAGTTAGCCACGCTGGCTCCCTCAATGTCTGAGACGACCTTCATTACCTGGTCTCCAGAAAGGCCTAAGACTGCAGACATCCCACCCTTACTATTAGGGTCTGCCTGATTCATCAGATTGCCTCTAATCCATATGGTACGGATTGCATCCTCGTAACTCATGCACCCTGCCGTAACTAGGGCACAATACTCGCCAAGGCTTAAGCCTGCTGTCATCGCTGGCTTGATACCGTGCTTTAAGACTTCCTTTGTCATAGCAAGGCAGGTAGTCACTAAAGCTGCCTGAGTGTAATCGGTTCTATTCAGGAGTTCATTCTCCTCGAAGCACAACTTCTTCATATCGAAACCTAAGATTTCACTGCTTTTGTCAAAGCACATCCTTGAGAGAGGGCTCTTCTCATAGAAATCCTGTCCCATCCCAGTCTTCTGAGCCCCCTGACCTGGGTAGATAAATGCTGCTTTCATTTTCTTCTTACCTCTCTAACTTTAGGACCTTTTTCTAAGGCTCAAAGTTTTCATAACTTATCTGACACTGCCACTTTAGATTCTCAATCATCCAGATAATATCTTCTATTCATGCACTCTTTGGCTTCCTGACAAGTCTGCATGATAATATCTTTACAGCTTTTGACCTCTTTGACTAATCCTGCAACCTGACCAGCCATCACGCTACCATTCTTGACATCGCCATCCACAACTGCCCTTCTGAGCCCGCCTAAGGTTAACTGCTCAAGTTCCTCGAAGGAAGCGCCTTCCTCCTCCAGCTTTAAGTAATGTCTTGTCATCTGATTACGTAAGCTACGAACCGGATGTCCAACTTTTCTTCCCGTTACCTTGGAATCAATATCTCTGGCTTTTACGATCTTCTGTTTGTAGTCCTCAGAAACTGCTGCTTCCTTGGAAGCTATAAATACAGTTCCCATCTGAACAGCTTTGGCACCTAACATGAATGCTGCTGCCATACCTCTGCCATCTGCGATTCCTCCCGCTGCAATGACTGGAATAGTAACAGTATCCACAACCTGCGGAACCAGTGTCATTGTTGTCAGCTCTCCGATATGTCCTCCGGACTCTGTTCCCTCTGCCACAAGGGCATCAGCACCGGTTCTCTCCATAATTTTAGCGAGTGCACAGCTGGCAACTACTGGAATCACTTTGATTCCTGCTTCTTTCCACTGTTTGATATATCTCTCTGGGCTTCCAGCTCCTGTGGTAACCACGGGAACCTTCTCCCGAGCTACAAGCTGAGCAATCTGGTCTGCCTCAGGATTCATCAGCATGATATTGACTCCGAATGGTTTCTCTGTGTGGGCTCTCATCTGATGAATCTGATCTCTAACCCATGTTGCCGGTGCTCCTCCGGAACCAATAATTCCAAGACCTCCGGCATTAGACACCGCACTGGCAAGTTCCCAGGTACCCACCCAGGCCATGCCTCCCTGAATGACTGGATATTCAATTCCGAGCATTTCTGTGATTTCTGTCTTCATCTTACCTCTCCTAAGTTATGTCTGTTCAACACGATACAATCAGACCTGCCTACATTGGTTCATCATTAGTTCTTATGTTCCTCAACGTATTTAACAAAATCACCGACTGTCTTCATCTTCTCAAGATCCTCAGATGGAATCTCGATACCTAATTTATCCTCAACGTCCATGACCATCTCAAAAAGGTCCAGGGAATCAATAATTAAGTCCTCTTTAAAATTAGACTCCATTGTGATGTCTTCTGCATCTAAATCAAGTTCCTCTACCATGATATCTCTAATCTCTTCAAACATTTTTTACCTCTTTCTCTAATCTTTTATTCATTGTTTGACTACAGTGTCAAAACTCATCATCTCACGGAAGCTTGCTTCCAAGTGGGGATGTGAGTTATTGTTTGTTATCTTTCTCATTCTTTCCAGGTGAGATAAGTCCCTCCCCAGGTAAGGCCTCCACCGAATCCCGCAAGAATCAGCTTCGTTCCCGTTTTCAATTTTCCACTCCGATTTAATTCATCTAGGAGCACGGGGATACAGGCGCTTGACATGTTTCCGTGATTGGCAATATTGCTTGGGAAACGATCAAAAGGAATCTTTAATCTTTTTGCAATGGCTTCATTGATCTTTAAGTTGGCCTGATGAAGAACAATATAATCAATCTCATCAAGTTCATGCCCACTGGCCTTCGCAATTTCCCGAATCACTTTAGGAACATTCTTTACTGCGAATCGGAAGATCTC
Source organism: Lachnospiraceae bacterium (assembly GCA_036310685.1). Classification (GTDB taxonomy): domain Bacteria; phylum Bacillota; class Clostridia; order Lachnospirales; family Lachnospiraceae; genus Anaerobutyricum. The sequence continues at coordinate 12,826 of JAXJRI010000098.1, forward strand.
TCTTCCATTCATTTCTGCAGTCGGCTTCATTCCGCCGTGACCGCTTCCGCAGGTGAGCTCTCCCCCCTTACTTCCATCGGCATGAAGAATGATGGGGTCATCTTCTCCCTCTGGATCCGCGATTGTTATGATAGCGGCTCCAGCTCCATCACCGAATAAGATGCAGGTTCCTCGATCTTGCCAATCGAGCAGGTGCGATAAGCTCTCTGCACCGATAATCAGTGCATTCTCAATCATTCCTGCTCGCATCTGTGCTGCCGCAATCTGATAAGCTGTAATAAATCCTGTACATGCAGAATTCACATCAAAACATACTGCGTTCTGAGCGCCGATCGCTTCCTGCACATTACAGGCAACGCACGGAAGAAACTGTTCTGCGGAAAGTGTGGATACGATAATAAGATCAAGATCCTCTGCATTCATTCCAGCGGATTCCAATGCTTTCCTTGCTGCGTCCTCCGCCAGCGTCATCGCATTCTCTGAACTCGCATCGTGACAATCCACCTCTATGCCGATATCTTCTGTAAAGGCATAATTTACAATGTGGCGAGAGCGGATGCCTGTCCGACTGCTAATCCATTCATCGCTGGTATCTACCAATGTGGATATCTGATCATTCGTGAGAACTCCTCTCGGCAGTGCGGAACCAGTTCCAGCAATCTTAATCTTCATATGCCCTCCTCTCTGATAGACAGATTAATCTTTTGGAAACTAAATAATTTGTCTTTCAATTATTTTGATTTTCAAACTTTTCGAGGACAAATATATATCATATCAAAAGCATTTGTCAAGCATTTTTATGTGTACATGTCTATAAATCTACTATTTATCAACATTATGTTGAGCAAATAAGTTAGACTGCCGCTGGCATTCTAGCTTGCATGCTAGGCAAAAAATAAGGCCAAAAAGAGCAATTCCTGCTCTAAATGACCTTCTGGTAAGGTTACTTACCTTACACGCTAATTTATTATTTAATAATGACGTGGGTGTCAAAAGTGACTACGGAATGTTCCGTCGCTTAATGAACATAGACTGGAGTTCCCGTATCAAGAATAGAATATAATTCTGCAGCCTTTGCCGGAGGCATATTGACGCAGCCGTGAGACCCATTGGTTCGGTATATATTGCCTCCAAAACTTCCCCTCCAAGGGGCATCATGGAAGCCGACACCGACTCCTGTATCAAATGGCATCCAGTAGTGAACAAATGAGTTATACTTCTTCATCAGGTGATCTCTCTGTTTAAAGGCAATCCTATAAACTCCTGGCTGTGTTCCATGTCCAGTTGAAATATTTCCCGTTACCACATCAGAGGTGAAAACTACCTTGCCGTTCTTGGCAAATCGTACTACCTGATCACCGATGTTGACGTCAAGATAAGTGTGTCTTATACCGTAGCTTCGATTCAATCCCTTGGTTGCATAAATCGGCTTTCTAGTCTCACTCTTATTCTCAGTCAGATCCTGCTCCAGTGCATCAGCTTCTTTCTTGACATCTATGGTCCAAGAAGACATTCCAGAAGGAACATCAACCTGAGATCCGTCAGAAGATGTCAGATTATTATATGTGCCTGCAACGGTTGTTCCCACATATTTTCTCAGCTTCTTCTTATCGATAGAAACCTTGAAATCATCTGATACTGTAACCAATTTACGGATATCATCTTTCTTAACCTTCATTTTCAGAGATCCATCTTTATAGTTGATGGAAGTATTAAGGTATCCATTTAAAGTATTTAAGGCGGTCACAACCGCCTCAGAATCTGCTGTATAGGCAGGCTTCTGAAAATATGTCGTATCCTTTAAGGATATTGTCGAAGTGACTGTAATAAATGCTTTCGTTGCTCCGTCCAAAAAGGCAGCAGGATCCACAATGTTTCCAATCTGCTCCTTCTTTATCTTGTAAACCTTCTTCTTTTTATCATACTTAATCTTTGCATCAGTAGACTGAACTGGATGCGCTGGATGCATGACTTTAAGCTGATCAATCGCTGTCGCAAGCTTATTCTGATCCACCTTGAGGGTCAGACTCTGATAGCGATTCTTTTTGCCTAGCTGGAAAAGCCAAAGGGCATGATTCTGCTTCTTTAAAAGATCGCCGATAGAATCTAAATCTTCATAAGAAAGACCTGCATCTGCCGCAGAAATCGACTCATTTCCGTCTTTCTCCTCAACCTTCAGTGTGAATTTTGCAAGTTCTTTTTTCAGATTCTCTTTCGCCTTCTTCTCACTCTGCATTCCAATCTTAATACTTCCTATCTTTGTATTTGGAAAGTAATGAGTGTGGAAATAATAGGCACCTAAGAGATAAATAAGAGCTACCGCTCCAAAGCAGCCCACAATCTTAGCTTTGATATGTTTCTTCTTCTCATTCCTTTTTTCAAAACGTGACATATCTTATTCCTCTATTCTAACAATCCTATCGTATCAATTTACATTTTCCTTCTCATCATAAGTGACTACGGAATGTTCCGTCGCTTTGCGACTCCCACATTCCTGCCCTTCATTCGCATTTTCGTGGTGATAATCACCACTTCATGCTCATGAAGGGGCGTGTCTACAGGA
>JAXJRI010000099.1:0-10670 GCA_036310685.1 Lachnospiraceae bacterium
CAAAATCAATCTTACCATTCTCATCTAATGTAACAGTCTCTAAGAGTGCATTTCTCTTGATCGCATTGTAGATATCTGGCTCAGAATCTTTATCTAAGTTGATAACCTTCGCGTAGCAGCCGCCCTCAAAGTTGAAGACACCGTTGTCGTCCCAGCCGTGCTCGTCATCACCGATTAAGAGACGCTTTGGATCTGTAGAAAGTGTTGTCTTACCTGTTCCGGAAAGTCCGAAGAAGATTGCTGTGTTCTTTCCATCCATATCTGTGTTAGCAGAGCAATGCATAGCTGCGATACCATGTAATGGGAGGAAGTAGTTCATCATGGAGAACATACCCTTCTTCAACTCTCCGCCGTACCATGTGTTAGCGATAACCTGCTCATGGCTCGTGATATTGAACATAACAGCTGTCTCAGAATGAAGTCCTAACTCTTTATAATTCTCTACCTTAGCCTTAGAAGCGTTATAAACTACAAAATCAGGCTCAAAGTTCTCAAGCTCTTCCTTGCTAGGATTGATAAACATGTTAGTTACAAAATGAGCCTGCCAAGCAACCTCAACAATAAAACGGATTGCCATCCTGGTATCCTTGTTAGCACCACAGAATGCATCCACAACATAAAGCTTCTTGTTAGAGAGCTCGTTGATTGCGATCTTCTTAACTGCGTCCCATGCCTCTTTGCTAGCTGGGTGGTTATCGTTAGGATACTCATCAGATGTCCACCATACTGTGTCTTTAGAATTCTCATCCATAACGATAAATTTATCTTTAGGAGAACGTCCTGTGAAGATACCTGTCATAACATTGACAGCGCCAAGCTCACTGACCTGACCCTTCTCATATCCTGTAAGACCTTCCTTCGTCTCTTCCTCAAATAATGTCTCATAAGAAGGATTGTATAAAACCTCAGTTGTTCCTGTAATTCCATACTTTGATAAATCAAGTTTAGCCATATAATAAGTCCCCTTTTCTATTAGTATTCTATCCTATAAATGTGCAGCGATTTTTGGTAGGTTTTCATAAAAATTTATCCATTCGCTTACTTCTCTATTATACATGAATAAAAAGTTTTGTCTATCACAAAATGTGATTTTTCCAGTAAAAAATTTCATAACCATTGTAAAAATCTCTTGTTTTGATGAGAAATAGGCAAAAAAATGATGAGCCCAATAATAAATTATTCAATTTATTCCTCATTAGCCCTATCTTTGAAGGGGAAACTGCAAGTATACATAATACAATTTGCATTAATTTAAGAACAATACGAATGAAGGGCAGGACCAACAAAGTCGTAAAGTGAGGGAACAATCGTAGTCCTGACGTATCCACGTGTGTAAAATAATAAGGCCACCTAGCTAGATGACCTTACTATCTTAACTCTTTCCTATCTTATTTAGAAGCGGTGGTCGCCTCAGGCGCTGTCTTCAGTGCTTCCTCTACGGAATCTCCTGGCTGAGGATCTGTTACACTAACCTTATGCTGGTACCACTTACCCTTGGTTCCGATAATCGATACGGTGTAATTCTTATTCAAATAAGGAACTGGAATATCGAATCCATAGACATCTTCCTGATAACCATCCTCATAAGTGATAGAATCAGTCGTAGGCTTTATAAGCTTCGCTCCATCCTTCTGGGCATCTTCCTTGTTGCCATAGAAAACATTGACAATATTCTGGGAAACCAGAGAGACATGTATGGTCATCTTTCCATTCTTTACCGTAAGAAGACCTTTATCCTGATGCGCGTCATTAACATGGAACATGTTGCTGTTGGTATTAAACGTTGCAACATAGGTTCCGTCCTTTAATTCTGCCTTTGCCTCTGTGGTAGCTTCCTTAGAGGAATCTGCAGTATTCTTACTTCCACTTCCACAGCCAACCAGCATGGTGCATGCGACCGCTGCAGTAAGCAGCAGAGCGATCAATCTTTTTTTCATCGTGTCATTCCTTTCTCTTAAAACCCCACAGGGCTAAAATGTGATAAATATAATAGTAGCAAAATCCTCCCAGCTAGTGTAAAACTGGGAGGATCTTCTTGAGCGGTTTATACCGCTTTATTCTTATTCATTATTTTAAAGAATCAACAGCTGTCTGAGTATGAGCTACATAGTTCTCCTCGATAACTGGGATTCTTCCAAGTCCTTCGATCTGTGCTGTAACATCATCAAAGTTATTAGAATCCTTGAACTGGCTAATCCATGATTCAGGATCGTCTTCTCCAGCCATATCGTTGTTAGCGTGGTCACCAGCAACAACCATTAATGGACGAAGGATAACTTTCTTATATCCAGCTTCCTTAACCTTCTTGATAACTTCCTGGCAAGCTGTATCTGCAGGTTTACCCTCTACAGTACCGATAAATACGTTCTTGTATCCAAGTTTATCCATCTGAGTCTGCATCTGATCATATGTTACATTAGCCTCATGAGATGTACCATGTCCCATGAATACAAATGCTGTACCATCTTTCTCTGCTGCGTCAAGGCTATCATATCCAGCGGACTTCACTGCTGCATCTGTAACTGCCTTAGCTGCAAGCTGTTTGTCATCATTGATGACTGTAGCATCTTTACCAACCTCACCAAGTAATGGCTCAGCGATTACGATCTTGTCGATCTTATCTTTGTACTTGTTAACCTGCTCGGATAACTCATCATACTCTGCTCCATGCATAAGATGTGTAGGCTGAACTACGAGCTCTTTAACACCGTTATCAACAGCACGCTGCATAGCCTGATCTACGTTATCAATCTTCTCACCATCACGAGCCTGTACATGGTTGATGATGATCTGAGCTGTGAATGCTCTTCTTACGGACCAATCTGGGAATGCCTTAGCAACGGCTTTCTCAATGCCACCGATATCTGTAGCACGGCTGTCATTGAAGGAAGTACCGAAGGATGTAACAAGAATCTCTTTATCACCAATGTTATCCTCATTTAAAGGATCATCAGCTTTAGCGTCACCAGTATCTCTTCCGAAATAATCAGGATCAGCGTTCTCGCCCTCAACTAATGCCTTCTGAGCATCTGTTAACTTATCCCACTCAGCCTTAGCCTCAGCGCACTGATCATCTGTCTTGTCTGTTCTCTCCTGAACATAGATCTGATCGATGAGCTTAGCAACCTTATCAGCTGCCTCCTGATCTGCGTTGCTAGCTGCCTCTGTGGTAGCCTCTGCTGGTTTGTTGTCAGTTTTTGTTGTGCTGCTTCCGCAACCAGATAAAAGTGCTGCTGTCATGGCTGCTGCGCAGAACAAAGATACGACTTTCTTTGTCATGATAATAATTCCTCCCCTTGGAATCAAAGTAAATAGTGCTAGGGTCTGCAAGTTACCATTATATACATAAAAAAATCCTCCTCACCATAAGCACGGAAAGAAGGCATGTATAATCATAGAATAACACATATCATGATCTCATGCGACTATAATGTATCACTACATCCAATTACTCGTGGTCAATAATCGCGATCGGCGGCAGGTCTCCTGACTTGAGAAATGTGCTGTGACAATCGCTGCCTTCCCGTCTCCAGTGACTTGAGAATCTCTTCCCAAACGCGCTTGTCTTCCTCTTACAGTGACGAGTTCGTACAGGTCCTTCCCCTGTTTCCCTATTATCTGATAAATCAGGCCGTCAATCTGCTATATGTAATTATTATGGTGGATGGAACAAATTGTTCCTTTCAGTATTTGTATTATATCATCGTTGGTCGAAATGTGCAATATTTAAATCAAAATACGGATTCTTTTTGTACAAAAGCAAAGGAAAGCTTGCGGAAAATATTGTTTGTATACTAATAAATGGTCAATCTCATTTTCTAATTGATATCTGATACAATTATGTCCTATAATATATAAGTTACATCATTAATACATTTAGGAGAAACACATGCCAGTATTCGATTTTACAAAACAGGAGATTGAAAAGAAAGATCCTGTCTGCACTTATACCATTTTTAAATCTAATGAAGAGACTGCAACTGTTGACAAGCCGATTATGGTCTTAGACAACAAAGAAAAAAAATGGGCTCACCACAGTTTTGGAGTTTTTACCAATCCCTTAAAAAGAACTTCTTTTGAGTTTCATGAGCCAGTGAAGCCAAACCAGATTACCGGAGAGACTGACATCATAAAAATTGATGCCAGATTCACATCTCTTCTTTCTTGGCTTGGAGAGAATCATATTAATGTTCAGCTTTCTGGAGAGAACACAGAGGAAGGATACGCAGTCTACCGTATCCGTGAGACAACAGTCGGCGGAAGGACCAAGCTTTCCGCAGAGGACGGTTTCCTTCAGTTTATGATTGAGAGACTCTTATCTAGCAATGCTCCTTCTGATGACACCATGTCTGAGGAGGAATCCGAGGAGACTGGCGATGATATGAAAGTTACCAGCTTACAGAGTATCCAGGACTTCATGACTTGTGCCGGAAGAACCCTTCCAGACAATATCCGCCTCTGGGCGAGAAGAAATATGGCGGTAGCCCGCTCTCATGAGGTTACTCCTGAAGAACGTCGTCATGCACAGCGTGCTCTTTCCATCATGATGAATATTCAGTGGAAACAGAATTACTTCGAGTCCATCGATCCAGTTGAGGCAAGAAGGATCTTAGACGAAGAGCTCTACGGTATGGAGAAGGTAAAACAGAGGATCATCGAGACCATCATCCAAATCAACCGTACTCACACCCTTCCAGCTTATGGCTTACTCTTAGTCGGTCCAGCTGGAACAGGTAAATCTCAGGTAGCTTATGCGGTTGCCAAGATTTTGAAACTCCCTTGGACGACTCTCGACATGAGTTCTATCAACGATGCTGAGCAATTAACCGGAAGTTCCCGAATCTACTCCAACGCAAAACCTGGAATCATAATGGAAGCATTTTCTATGTCAGGACAGTCCAACCTTGTCTTCATCATCAACGAGTTAGATAAGGCAGCCTCTGGCAAAGGAAATGGAAATCCTGCCGATGTTCTTCTGACTCTCTTAGATAATCTGGGATTCACCGATAACTATATCGAGTGTACCATTCCAACCGTCGGCGTATATCCAATCGCCACCGCCAATGACATGAGCCAGATCAGCGCTCCGCTGCTCTCCCGCTTCGCTGTCATTCAGCTTCCAGATTACACCGCAGAAGAGAAGAAAGTTATCTTCCAGAAGTTCTCTCTTCCAAAAATTCTTGGCAGAATGGGAATGCATGACGGAGAATGTACTGTCACAGAGGACGGCTTAGATGCCATCGTGGACATCTACAAAAACACTTCTGGTATCCGTGATCTTGAACAGGCTGCCGAACATCTTGCAGCCAATGCACTCTATCAGATTGAGATCAATCGCGTATCCAGCGTGACCTTCGATGCCCAGATGGTAAGAGATCTCTTACAGTAGTTAAATACCATTAAGATACAAAAAGGACTTCTGATTACAATCACAATCGGAAGTCCTTGCTTGTTCTTATAAAATTTTCAACCTAAATTTGTAACATCTACCAATTACGAAGGAGAACCTTCTCTCCCACTGCCTGCAGACTAACGGTAACACCCTTAGCCATAGTCTCATAGCTATATACTACAGTATTAAACTGAGGATTGCGCATCTGATAATTCTTAGCAAATGCTTTGGCAAGACCAAGTTCTTTAATCTCGCTGTCAAGATTCTGCATGCCAAGATCAAAATATGATACTGAGGAAGCTCCCATCACACGGTCAAGCTTCACAGTAAAGGAGACAGATCCATCTCTCTTTGCCTTCGGAGCAACGGAGCTTAAAATATCTCCATCATTTATAAGAACCTTCATCTTAAAAACATTCGAACGGTCTACAATATCTTCATAAGCACTAGCTGTCATGGTAACCAACAGGTTTAACGTATACTCAAGCTTCTCCTCTGAGCCGCCCTTCTCAATACTCTCAACCTTCACACCCAAAGGAAGATTGTGAATCACCTTCGCCTGGTCAATCACTTCCCCTTCTTCAGGCTGTACAAGAACCGAACACGGAATCGAACGGTTATCTACCGCATCATGGGTCATACAAGCCATCTTCACCGCATCCATTATAACCTTAGAATCCATTATAAAGCCTTCTTCCTAATATATTTATGTATATTTTAGCACTGGGAAGATAGTTCTGTGAATTCCATCACTAGGCAAGAAAAGATGTATTTTTGGCATCAAACAGAATGCACAAATTCAAAAATTATTAATTATGAGACTAATTTACTGCTACATAAAATATTGCCCTATGATGTTTACCCTCACTATCTGCAATCTCTAAATATATTTTAAAATTACCAGCTTTATCTACACCAATACATTGTTGAGCGTTACAAGTTTCACCTGTCTTTATTTCAATAGGCTCTTTTAAATAGAATCCAGGATAGATATATCCCCTTCCTAACTGACTATCCCTAATTGATTGAGCAGAAGAAAAATCAACTTTTAATTTATTTTCTTTTGTTACCGGATTAATATAGCCTAAATTTTTATACGTATAATTTACCTTATAAACTTCAGCTGGATTTTTTGTTGATCTATCATCTCTATCTTTTGTTCTTTCTGCTGAATCAATTTTTATCTCCCATTGACCAGGTATCTTCCAACTTTCTCCACTTTGAATATTCTGAGAAACTATCATCTCGTCTGAACCCGAGCCTTTTCCTTCATTATCCTTATCATCGCCACCACTGGTTTTACCACTATCATTGTCGCTACCCGAAGTACCACCTTCCTCTCCTGTCTCATCCTTATCCGCGCTGCTTCTGGATGTACTGGAATCTTTGTCTGTGTTTTTACTATCCGTACTGCTATCTTTTGAAGTATCATCTTTATCTGTGGAATTCTGATCATGGTTGCTTTCGGATGTACTGGAATCTTTGTCTGTGTTTTTACTATCCGTACTGCTATCTTTTGAAGTATTATCTTTATCTGTGGAACTCTGATCATGACTGCTTCCACCGGTACCTGTCTGGCTGGAGCTACTGTTAGTATTACTGGATTTGATGGTCCGAGTGGTATTATTGTTCTCAGTAATGTAAGTTGTGGTATTGCGGATAAAGACTGGTATAGAAATACTCTTTGCTTTTACAATTACGCGGATACGGTATCTCTTCTTCTTATACTTGGCGATAATGGTTGTTTGGCCTGCTTTTCTAGCGTAAATCTTTCCTTTTTTCGAGACCTTTACGATGGATTTATTCTTGCTCTTCCATCGAACTTTGCGGGATTTGGCACCAACGAGCCGGAGTTTGGTCTTTTGTCCTACTCTGAGTGTGACTTTTTTCTTCTTAGGATGTATCTTCTTTCTTTTTTTACATTTTTTCTTGTGATGGGATTTGGCACTGACGGTCATCGTGTGAATGTCCGGTGACGCAGGTACCGGAATTTCTGTCATTATGAACATGGCTGCTGTCGCGATACAACAGGTTGCAAATAATTTCTTCATATATTTTCCTCCTTAACTAATTATTTACATTTTTATTGTATCATTGCTTGGAGACATGTTCTATAATTTTATGAATTTTATAAAATGATTGGGTACAATGTATTAGAAAGGACTACCTTGCACCGGTCGCATGATAAACTCGCTTGTTGGCATACATCATCTGATCAGCTTTTTTGAAAAGTTCCTGATATGAGATGTCCTCATCCGCTTTCGCGATCGCATATCCCCAGGAGCTGGAAAAATAATATCCTTCCTGAGTGACATTCGCTATGTTTACAGACTTCTCTTCCCTCTCAACGTTCTTAATGAGCTGATCTAAGTTCGAGATCTCAGAGGAAGGAATCTGAATGATGAATTCATCGCCACCGTATCTGCCAATAAAACAAGTTCTTGGGAAATTATTTTTTAGGATTTTAGCAAATCTACGAATAGTCTGATCTCCGGCTTCGTGACCGAAATGGTCATTGATCTTTTTTAAATCATTAAGGTCATAGAGGACAAGGCCGACATTTTCATTGTCTGGCGTCCACTGATCTAGGAGAGCAATGCATCGACTCTTGTTGTAGACTTCCGTTGCGAGGTCATAGTTGGCCTCCTTACTCAGATTTATGATGCTTCCAAGGCCACTGAAAGCAATATAAATCACAACGAAAAAGATAGTGAATGAAGTGCTATCTGTTCTAAACTTAAGATAAATGATAAAGTCGATAATCACTCCAGTGAACATCAAGAAGGAGATGAGAATCGATACCAGAGCCGTACTCTCACGTTCTCTGTGAGTCATCTTATAGATGATCTGGAATAACAGAAGGAGGGCAGCAACGAGGACCATCAGATCAATGATGACAATCGCCTGTCGCAAATCGATAATCTGTAAAATCTGTAAAGCCAGTATGATTCCATCAATGCTGAGGACACAGCTTAAGACCTTGTTATAATACTGCCTTATCTTCTGATTGTTGAGATTCTCCCTGAGATACACGATAAATGTTCCAGGCATCAAAAGAAGGGCGATCATAGAAACATAAGTCGCCAGATAAGAATATTTCGAGAAAAAGATGAGATAGGACCAGGTTCCTGATAACTTCCAGAGGCTAATCAAGATGGAAAACAAGCCCAGATAACCCACTCCACCATTGCTTTTCTGATTCTTCCTCTGAACAAGATAATAGATCAGATATCCGATTCCAATAAAAAATGTGGCCAAAGAAAGAATAATCTGCGGTACTTCCTGAATCAGCACTTCTCTCATGTGGGTGTCACGATTATCTAGATAGAAAGTCGGAACTAATGACACAACATCACGGTAAACTGGTGTCATCTCAACCTTCACATAACCATCCGTTACTTCCCCTACGAGTGGAATATCTACCCAGGCATTACCTGGTGTTTTTAACATGCCAGCTTTGCGTTCCAGTAAATAGACCAGAGATCCATCAATTGTTACACGAATATTCGAGTGACATGCATAGAAGATCAGGTCTCTCTTAAGGGCAGACTCTGGATCCAGCTTTCCCATATAGATAATCTTCTTACCTACTGGAGCAGTGGGATCCTCGACGACGGATCTTCGAAAACCCTCGATCTTATTTCGATCCTGGTACTTGGCTGGCCTATTTTTTTCAATACTAGTCCCGGAACAGAGAGGAATGACAAGAAGGACAGAGATTGCCAACATTATAAGGTATACCTTATTTAACATATGGCCATCTCTCTTTCTGTCTTGCATAACTTCCTCTCTTTCCCAGGCTGTACATTACGGTTCTACTTTTAAAGCCTCACAGATACGTTTGTAATGAAGGAAATGTCCTCCCTTGCCTAATTCGCAGATCTTCTCAAAATCTACCAGATCAAAGCCGATGGCTTCTGATTTCTGAAGAACCACGTCCTCCTTGTCAAACTGTAATTTAAAATGATAAATATCAGCGAAATAATTATCTCCACTCTCTGCATCCTCATTGAGATAGGTGTAGATTGGAGTCGGATCGCATCCGCTGACATCAAGGCCAACCTCTTCTCTCACCTCACGGGTGATGCAGGAGAAAGAATCCTCTCCAGCGCTTGCTCCACCGCCAGAAATCTCCCAGTCTCCCGCTGCCCAGTGTTTGTCGAGAGATCGCTGTGTAATCAGAAACTTCCCATCCTGATTCTCAATCAGAGCCAGAGCATAAAGCATAAACTGTCCCTTTTTCAGAAATGATTTCCTAGGAAGCCTCTCTCCTGTTGGCTTTCTGTCTTTATCGTAAATATCAATATATTCTATCTTATCACTCATATCTAAATATCCTTATCCGTATATTATCATGTGATGTTAAAACAACTACAAGTAATCAGCCAATTCCGCCAAGAATTGCTCCTGCGATGAGGGCAATGACAGCCAGTCCACAATAGACATATTTAGCAAACTGGAACCAGCGATTGCCATGGCAAGGGATCCTAACACTGGAATCAAACCGATTGCTTTGCCGACATGTTCTCCATGACCGGCATACTTTGTTGCCTTTCCAAATGCTCCGACTGGTCCGGACCCTGTACTTCTTCCCAATGCGATCCCACTGACAACACCAGTGGCTCCAATCAGGACAACAAAAATAAAGTAAGGGATCAGAAAGGTCATTCCTCCCCAGGAAGAGACCAGCATAATAAATTTCTCTTATTCTTCTCTCATCTATTAGTTGCTCTGCAAAAAATGCAGTTAACAGATAAAAGGAGTCTGAACGAAAAAAAGCCAGGCTCCTTATCTCTTCTAGTATTCAATCATCTTCTTGTAAGCTTATTTATCGCTCAAACTTGAAATACACGATAATCGCATCTCCATCCTTATGAATCCATACGGCAGGATCATCATGGGTATCGACAGTCAGATCACTGATCTCAGCATAACGTCCATATTCGTGTCCAGGAGATGGAACTTTTCCAAACTCTGCAGCTGTACCGTAATCACCCTTCTCAAAACGTCCAACGACATTAATAATTCTGGAAATGTTATCATCTACAAAGAACACCTCGCGGATTCCACGTGACAGATAGACTGGCTCTCCATTCACGTTGCCGTAGAGTGCGGTACCGTAACCCTTCTCTTTTACCAAGGCTTTTAAATCTGTAATATTCATCGCTTCGCAAACCTCCGCTTCTAATAATCTTCTACTATCATACCACATTTCATGTACTATGTCACTCAAAGCACAAGGTTAGTGTAAAGAATTCATCAGTTGGGAAATAAAAAG